>CAZTNG010000096.1:0-7699 GCA_964615195.1 uncultured Enterobacterales bacterium | reverse complement strand
GTTAGTCTTGACACACAACGCCATCAGTCATAGTAAAGCCTTCAAGTGATTTTTCTTTAACTTGAATACAAATAAAGGTAATGCTTGAATTAGCTCCTGCAAAAAATTGTCTATGAGCTACAGGAGCAATTTTTACCCAATCTCCTTTTTGAAGAGAGATTGTTTCGCCATCAATAATAACCTTACCATTGCCATCTAAAATCCCATAGATTTCTTCATTCTGTTTGTGACTATGAATGAAAGGTACATTTGCACCAGCAGGTAGAGTGTTAATGCTAATTTCAGCGCCAGTTAAAGCTAACTTATCGTGAAGTTCTATTCTAGGTGAGTCAGTCACACTAACTTTGCTATAATTCATACTTGAATTCCTTGTTAAAAATAATGTTGTAATCAATATTGTTACAACAATTATAAAAAATGCATTGATGTAATGTCAATGGTTACATCAAAATAAATTTATTATTTAATAAATAGGTTGTTGTCATGGGGAAAAATATGATTTTTTTGCTACATACATTTATAAAATGTTTTTTTTATAAAGTATTAAGTTAAAGATATATATTTCTTTGAATCTGTTAGAAGATCTTCTAATGTTGTTTTTTTCATTTCATCTTCCATCGTTTGTTGGATTTTTAGTAAATGATTGTCTAACACATTGTGAATGTTTTTACCGACAGGGCATTGGAGATTTGGATTTTCATGAAAATGAAATAAAATTCCATTTTCAACTAATTCTACAGCTGTAAATATGTCATACAAACTTATGTTTGAAGGTGAACGAGCCAATGTTGCTCCACCTTCTCCTCTAGTTACAAGTATAAGATTTAAATTTTTTAATTGCTGAAGTATTCGTCTAATGATAACAGGGTTTACATTAATGCTAGAAGCCAAAAAATCACTAGTAATTTTGTATGATTTACTAAATGTAGCTATGCATATAAGAATATGTATTGCTATTGTGAATCTGCTAGAAATTTGCAAATGATATACCCTTTATCTGTGTTTTACATTTAACAGTTTAGCACATAATAATCTTATTTGAAAAATTCTCCAATATAGGATGTTAATGGTGATATAAGAAGAGCAGGTAGGTAATCTGTAGTTTTAATATTTTTGATGTTTAAGAGGCATAATCCAGACATTATTATCAACACACCACCCGTCATTGTTAAATTGTTGAGAATGTATGTAGGAATTTTATCTTCGAGAGTCAGAGTTAGTAAATAAATTCCACCTTGAAACAGAAATAGAAATATTGCAGCAAAAATAATGCAAATTCCATATGCTGCAGACATTGCAATTGAGGTTATAAAATCTAAAGAAGCATTTGTATATAAAAGACTGTTGTTTTGGTGTAGGGCACTTTCCATAGGTCCAACAATAGATAAAGTACCAATGCAGAATAACAATATGGCCGTAACAATACCTTCTCCTAATTTATTTTCTTTTGATTTTGAAAATATTTTTGTCGCACTGATAAATTTATCGTGGAGTTGAAGTTTCGTACCAATTAAAGTACCTATAGACATGTTTATTATAAGCAATACTAAAGAACCACCTGCATTTATAGAACTCATAGATGCTTGGAGGCCAATAATTAATGCGCACATTCCCATTGCAATGAATAATGCTTCTTGATAATTTTTGTTAAAATTCTTTTTTAATGTTGCGCCAATTATTGAACCAATGATAATGGTACTTACATTTACAATTGTTCCTAGCATACAGTTTTGCCTTTTTAATAATTTATTAAGTCTAACATTTTCTTATGTTTTACTTTTATAGTCAAATTTAAGCCTAAAAATTAGGCTAGCATGGTAATTTTATAATTTTGTATATTGTTTTGGTTTCTTATTATGTTTCACGTTAAGAAATTGTAATGAGCTTATGCAAAATTATTTCATATATGTTTTTTTACAACACTGCTTGCTATGCTATAATCAAACCGTATGTGTATGCATATATAATGGTGGTGTGAAAGCTTGGTTCAAATGTACTGGTACCAAAAAGATTGTTTTCTTAAGTAATATTCTATTTGAGAAAATTATCATTCATCGGCAATAAGCACCTTTTGACAATAGGTTTCGTAGAAATTTGGCTAGTGAGTTGTGATTATTTCTTACCGGAGTATATTCATAGTTCTGCCTGTTGTTATTATTTTAAATCTAAGCCTGAGGAGGCTTTATGGAAATGTTGTCGGGCGCACAAATGGTTGTTCGCACACTTGAAGATTTAAATGTTGATAAGTTGTTCGGGTATCCAGGTGGCGCGGTTTTGCATATTTATGATGCTTTATTAGAATCTTCAAAAATAAAACACATTCTTGCTCGTCACGAACAAGCAGCTGTTCATATGGCTGATGGTTTCTCTCGTTCAACAGGAAAGGTTGGATGTGTTCTTGTTACATCAGGTCCTGGTGCAACTAATACCATTACTGGTATTGCAACTGCATATATGGATTCAATTCCACTTGTAGTTTTGACAGGTCAGGTTGCAACAACATTAATTGGTCAAGATGCATTTCAAGAAGTTGATATGGTTGGAATTTCTCGTCCAATTGTTAAGCATAGTTTTCTATGTAAAAAAGCTGAGGATATTCCAGAGTATATCAGAAAAGCTTTCTACATAGCTTCGACTGGTAGACCTGGTCCAGTTGTAGTGGACATTCCTAAGGATGTACAGAATCCTCAACTTAAATTCCCGTACGAAAAAGTTGCATTAAGTGAAATTTCAATGCGTTCATATAATCCTACATTAGTAGGACATAAGGGACAAATTAAGCGTGCGGTTAGAATGATTGCTGAGGCTAATAGACCAATATTATATTTAGGTGGCGGTGTAATTGCTTCTAATGCTTCTGAGAAGGTAACAGCTTTAGCTAAAAAATTTAGAATACCTGTTACTACTACACTCATGGCTCTTGGTGCTTATCCTGGAACTGATGAGCAGTGTTTAGGTATGCTTGGTATGCATGGAACCTATGCAGCTAATATGGCAATGCATAATAGCGATCTTATTATTGCTTTAGGTGCTCGTTTTGATGACCGTGTAACCAATAATGTAGCTAAATTCTGTCCTGACGCAAAAATTATTCATGTTGATATCGATCCATCATCAATATCTAAATGTGTACAGGTTGATATTCCTATTGTAGGTAATATTGATACTGTTATTGATCAAATGAATGATGCAATTAAAGAGTTAGGTATTGAACAAAATGTTGCTTCAATGGATATGTGGTGGAATTCAATTAATGAATTCAAAGCTGCTCATAAATTATCGTATGAAGGTGATGGAAATCCAGGCATATTACATCCTGCAAAAATTATCGAAGCAATATATAAAGCAACTTCAGGTAATGCTTTAATGGTTACAGATGTAGGACAGCATCAAATGTTCTCCGCATTATATTATCCATTAAATAAACCGCGTAAATTCTTATCCTCAGGTGGTTTAGGTACCATGGGTTATGGTTTTCCTGCTGCAATTGGGGCCAAGATTGCATGTCCTAATGATGAGGTAGTTTGTATTACTGGTGATGGTTCTTTCCAGATGAATCTTCAGGAATTGGCTGTTTGCTTACAATACAGTGTACCAGTTAAGGTTATTATTATTAATAACAGATCCTTGGGTATGGTTAAGCAATGGCAAATGATGTTTTATGCTGGACGTCAAAGTGAATCATATATGGATGCTGTACCTGATTTTGTAAAGCTTGCACAGGCTTATGATCAAGTAGGGTTACGAGTTGAAAATGAAGGTGAGCTTGATTCAGTTTTAGCTCAAGCGTTTGCTGTTCATGATAAAACTGTAGTAGTTGATATTAAAGCAGACCCTGATTCACGAGTATATCCTATGCAAATAGGTGGTGGTTCTATGGCAGATATGTTTTTGAATAAGAAGGAGCGTACATAATGCGTCATATTATTTCCGTACTTCTAGAAAATGAATCCGGTGCCTTAAGCCGAGTTGTTGGTTTGTTTTCTCAAAGAGGTTTTAATATTGAAACCTTAACTGTAGCGCCTACAGAAGATTCAACTCTTTCTCGTATGACTATTGTTACAAGCTGTGATGCTGAAGAAGTTGAACAAATTACAAAGCAACTTCATAAGCTTATAGATGTATTAAAGGTTTGTGATTTGGCAGATTCTGGTCATGTTGAACGTGAAATTATGCTTGTTAAGATAAGAGCAAATACACGAGATTTACGTGATGAAATCAAAAATATGTCTGACATTTTTAATGGCAGTATTGTTGATCTAACTCCAGAGCTTTATACCATACAAATTATAGGTACAAGTGAAGAATTAGATAATTTCTTAAATGCTGTATGCCAAGTTGCAGAGGTTGTAGAAGTTATCCGTTCAGGTGTATGTGGAATTTCACGTGGTGAGAGATCTCTTCGTCCATAATTGATTGTTGTAACTATCAATTGTATAACAAGATATTTCGATTTAAATTAAGGCATAGCTAATTCCTTAGCTATGCTTTTTAATTTATTGAGTGGAGGTTTTGTATTAGTTATTTTCTATAGGTATTGTATTATTTGCCATTTCATCAGAATCTGAAGTTGTTTCATTACTGTACTCAAAATTGATATTGTTATTTGAATACTCCATAATGTTTAACAATTCTTGAGGGATTGTTTTGTCTGAATTTAGCATTTTAGCTATTTCTTTGCCCCTAACTACTAAATTACCTTTGCCAATACATAATTGTTTTTGAGCTTCATCATAGATGTTTTGTGCTGTTGCAATTGAATTACCAATTTTTACAAAATTTTCTAAAAAACAGCGTAGTTTGTCATACACTCCTTGGATATTTTTTATAAGGTTGTCTGTGGTTTTATTACGATTTTCTAATTCCCATAATTCTTTAGCTATAGCAAGTGAGCTTAATAGTGTATTAGGTGTTGTTATTGCAATATGTTGCTTTAATGCAAAATTAATTAATGTTGGATCAGCATAAATTGCTGCTTCTAATGGACCTTCTGCAGGCATGAACATAAACACCAAGTTAGGAGAATTTAAACTAGCAAGTTTTGAGTAATAACGTTCACTTAAGGTGATTATATGTCGACGAATTGCATTTGTGTGTGCTTTTAAATAGCTTTCTTTTTCTATTGAATTTTCAGTATTTGTATAATTAATGAAATCATTTAACGAACATTTTGCATCGATTATTAGTTCACGATTATTTGGAAGATATACTATAGCATCTGGACGTTGATTTTTTTGATCCTCATTTTTGAAACATACTTCTCTTTTATATTCTATACCTTTTCGTAATCCTGCTGATTCTAATACTTTTTCTAATATTAATTCTCCCCACATTCCCTGAGTTTTCTTTTGGTCATGTAAAGCTTTTGATAAATTATTCGCTTCATTGCTTAACCTAATTTGAGCTTCATGTAAATTGATAATTTGAGAAGATAATAGGCTCTGGTTTTTGATTGAGGCTTCTCTTGTTTTTTGAATTTCATCTTTAAACTCACCAAACTTTGAATTTAATGGAGCTAATAATTCATTAAAGGAATGCTTATTTTGTTCATTTAAATTTCTTGTACCTTCATTAACAATGTTTTTAGAAATTATAGATATTTCGTTTTTAAAGTTCTGCATTGCTTCTGAAAGATTCTTTTCTAAGCTGTCTGCATAATTACGTGCTTCATCTAAATGTAAAGAATTTTTACTTAGTTCAATTTTTAGGTTTGAAATTTCTTGTAATAAAGATATGTTTTCTGATCTTTGATTTTTATTTTCGCTTTGCTGTTCTTCTAATGTAGCTTTGTATAGATCACTTGCTGTTTGTAGCTTACTAATAGCGCTAATTTGTTCTTTAATAATTTGATTTGAATTTAATAAATCTTTCGTTAAAGCATTTGTTTTTATTATTTGATTTCCGTAATCAGAATTTAATTGTTCTAAGCGAATCTTGGTTTCACTTAATTGACTGTTTTTGGTTATGCTTATGTAAACTAAAATAATGCTAATAACTGCTAAAATTATACTTAAAATAATTATTGGTTGAGAAGCTAGAGAATTGATGAAGTCATTCATATTGATATTTTCTTGAAGGTGCTTGTTATCGATAATTGTGTTATTAATGGATTTCCTACTAATAACACAATTTATTTATAAGTAGATGATTAAATTGATTTTAGTATATGCTGCAACCAAGTGTAGCATTTTTCTACGCTTTCTATATTTACTGCTTCTTTAATGCTATGAGCTCCTATTACGTCAGGACCAATAGAAATAATATCAATATTTGGATTCAAATTTTTAAATAAGCCACACTCGAGTCCTGCGTGAATAACAGTTTTTTCTGCAGAAATTTTGTTTAGTTTTAAGAATTCGTTGTTGGCAATTTCACTTAATCTACTTTCAAAATCTGGTTCCCAATAAGAATAACTTTCACTACTTATAATTTGTGATTGAGTTGCATCAACTATATTCGTAATTTTATCAGTTATTAATTTTTTACCAGTTGATGTTGCAAATCTAGCTAATAAATTTAAAATTATTTTTCCTTCATCAAATTTAATTACGCCAACATTGCAACTAGTTAGTGGTTCTCCATTACTAGTTCTTTCAATTACGCGGGTATTTAGTTCGCTTAACTTAATTAAATTTTCTGTAGATTTTATACTTAGCATAATGTTTGGTAATTCTGCATCATCTATAGTTATGCACAAATTAGGGTCACTATGGATATATTTGGTTTTAATTCTTTCTGAAATATCAGTTATAGTATGTTTTGCTTTAGATACACAATTTGTTGGTACTGTGATTATGGCAAATCCTTCGCTAGGTATTGAATTTCTTACAGTTCCCGAGTCTAAAGCACTTAATCCTGCTTTAATGTCTTCATTTGCTAAAGAACCTATTAATGTAAAAAGAGCAATACCAGCATTAATTCTATTTTTATCGATATCAATTCCGCTATGACCTCCAGTTGCCCTTGATATGTGTATTTTAATAGCTGCATAATTGAGTGGAACTTCCATTATTTCAGGTTGCTGAATTATGTTAAAAGAACTTCCTCCAGCGCATCCGATGCATATTTCACCAAGATTTTCTGAATCAATGTTTATTGCATAGCTAGCATTAATGTCATCGGCTTTTAATTGATTTGCACCTACCATGTCAGTTTCTTCACCTACAGTAAAAATTGCCTTAATAGGTGGATACTCAATCTCTTTTTCTTCTAAAATAGCAAGAATCATAGCTACACCTATGCCATCATCTGCGCCTAATGTTGTATCTATTGCATGTACAAATCCATTTTCGTCAATTACAGGGGTAATACAATCCGTTAAAAAGTTAAAATTTGTACCATTTTTTTTCACTCCAACCATATCCATGTGTGCTTGCAATATAATTGTAGGTTTATCTCTGTATTTATCGCTAGCAGGCTTGTAAATATAAACGTTTCCACAAGGTGAGGTTTCACATTTAAGGTCTAATGTTTTTGCAATAAGTGCTAATTCTTCACTTATTCTTTTTTCATTGCCTGATGTGTGAGGAATAGAGCATATTCTAGAAAAATATGTCCATACTTTTTGAGGTTTTAATTCAGTTATTGAGGCCATAAGTACCTTGTTTATTGCTATTGTTTATTGAGAATAAATTTTATTTATCTTAGCTCAAAAGAACTTATAAATACATAGATACAAGGCTAAATTATGTAAAAATAA
>CAZTNG010000095.1:0-7701 GCA_964615195.1 uncultured Enterobacterales bacterium | reverse complement strand
AAGTTTTTTAGATTATTTCAAAATCAGTACTTATCTATAATTGAACAATTTGGGAATTATGCAAATCCCATTATGGACAATAATGGGATTTTTTTTAAAATAGTTTACATAAACATAATCAAACTTATAGACATAAACAACATCCCCAATACAAAACCATATATACTATAATGGTGCTTTCCATAAGATTCTGCAGCCGGCAACAACTCATCAATAGCTATAAACACCATAATTCCTGCTACAAATGAAAAAACTAGATTTAATACCGTGTCTGAAAAGAATTGACTAAAAAATAAATAACCAATAATGCCACCAATAGGCTCTGCTAACCCGGATAAAGCAGAGTATAAAAACGCCTTTTTCTTACTACCTGTTGCAAAATAAATAGGTACTGACACTGCAATACCTTCAGGAATATTGTGAATTGCTATTGCTATAGCCACACTCATAGCAACAGATAAATCTTGAGTACCTGCCATAAAGGTAGCAAAACCTTCAGGAAAATTATGGATAGCAATTACTAAAGCAGTCGTTACCCCCATTCTTTTCAAAGCATGAGCTTTTTTGAATTCTAATGATGTGGTTTTATTTGTGTCTTCAATATCTTTAACTTCATGTGGATTTTCATTATCAGGAATTAAAAAATCTATAACAGCGATAAAAAAAACTCCAACAAAAAAAGAAATAGTAACAACAATTGTTGCTTGCTTAAGTCCCATTATTTCAGTTAATGCAACCTTAGAAGTATCAAACATTTCAACAAATGAAACGAAAATCATAATTCCAGCAGAAAAACCAAGAGTAGCAGCAAAAAAGGACTTATTTGTTGTTTTGCTAAAAAAAGCGATTAAACTTCCAACTCCTGTAGCTAAACCAGCTAACAAAGTTAATAATATTGGCTCTAATAACGATACCCCCATACCACCTCCACAAAAACACTTAATAAGGAATATTAAACTATATATAACAATCAGTGAAAGATATTGTTGTTTACTGAGAATTATTCTAATTTAAGCTGAAGTTATTGGGTAAAACATAGCATTACACTAGTATTATTTACTAAATTTTGTACAAAATTCATAAAAATCACATTTTTTAGAAAAAATATATTGACGAAAAGGCGAGAAATAATCATAATGCGCGCACTGTTGTGAAACAGCTTTTAGGATGGCTACATAGCTCAGTTGGTTAGAGCATCGCACTCATAATGCGGGGGTCACTAGTTCGATTCTAGTTGTAGCTACCATCTTAAACTGTTAGGGGTATCGCCAAGTGGTAAGGCAACGGGTTTTGATCCCGTCACCCGCTGGTTCGAGTCCAGCTACCCCTGCCACAGCTTTTCACAAACATTTTCTCATTTGGGGTATCGCCAAGTTGGTAAGGCACTGGATTCTGATTCCAGCATCCCTAGGTTCGAGTCCTAGTACCCCAGCCATTCTATCAGTGGCTACATAGCTCAGTTGGTTAGAGCATCGCACTCATAATGCGGGGGTCACTAGTTCGATTCTAGTTGTAGCTACCATTTTTGGGGTATCGCCAAGTTGGTAAGGCACTGGATTCTGATTCCAGCATCCCTAGGTTCGAGTCCTAGTACCCCAGCCATGTTTCAAATTATTCAAATATTTTAATTAAAATATGTTACTTTACACGTCATTACTATTATCAATTATTCCCCTTATATAAAAACGATTTTTGTTTATACTTTTAGCAAATTATACGCTGTGTTATAATACCTAGGTTATTGATATATTTTAAGTACAAGTATAAAAACATGCCAAAATTTTACATTCAAACCTGGGGTTGTCAAATGAATGAATATGATTCTAATCGTATTCGTGACCTTATGAACAGCGTCGGTTACACAGAAACACTTGAAACAATTTCAGCAGACGTAGTAATTTTAATCACCTGTGCTATTCGTGAAAAAGCCCAAGATAAAGTATTTAATCAGTTATTTGCTTGGAAGGCTCAACATCAATACAAAGATAATGCTATCGTTTGCGTTGGTGGTTGTGTTGCATCTCAAGAAGGCGAAATAATTCTAAAACGTGCGCCTATGGTTAATATCGTTTTTGGACCTCAAACAATACATCGATTAACCGACATGATATCCAAAGTCCAAAATTCTGGCGAACGCCTAATTGATATTAGTTTTCCTGAAATTGAGAAATTTAACTTTTTACCTAATCCTTCAGCTTATGGGAAAGCTGCTGCTTTTGTCACAATTATGGAAGGATGTTCTAACTTTTGCACATACTGCGTCGTACCCCACACGCGAGGTGGAGAAGTTAGCCGCGGCGTTGAAAGCGTGATAGCGGAAATTAAACATTTATGCAAACAAGGTGTTAAAGAAATCAATCTTATTGGACAAAATGTTAATTCTTATCAAGGTGAATACGCAGATGGTACAATATGCAATTTTGCTGAATTACTATATCTTGTTGCCGCTATAGAAGGTGTAGAAAGAATTCGTTTTACAACATCAAATCCTCATGATTTAAGCGATGAAATTATTCAGGCTTTTGCTGATTTACCCCAAATTTCTAATGCCATCCATTTACCTGTACAAAATGGATCAAATAGAATTTTACGCCTAATGAATCGTAAATATACACGTGAGCAATATCTAGAAGTAATTGCAAAGCTCCGCTCAGTTAGGCCTGATATATATATAAGCACTGATATAATTGTTGGATTCCCTGGCGAAACAGATGAAGATTTTAAAGAAACAATTTCATTAATCAAAGAGGTAAGATTTGATCAAAGCTTTAGCTTTATCTACTCACCTAGACCAAATACTCCTGCTGCTAGTTTTGAAGATCCAACACCACTTTCTGAAAAAAAACAGCGTTTATATGAACTTCAAGCATTAATTAATAATTTAGCACAACAATACAGTAGAGAAATGTTAGGCTCAATTCAAAAAATTCTTGTGGATGGATTATCTGTAAAAGATCCTACCGAACTTCGTGGTAGAACAGATAACAATAGAACTGTAAACTTTAAGGGTAATCAAAGCATGATTGGTTCTTTTACACAAATTAAAATTACCGATGTTATGAGCCATACTTTGCGTGGCGAATTAGTTTAAGAAGGTTATTTTGAGTAAAATAGTAAATTTAAAAATATGTCTAGAACCTACAGATCAAGATCGCATGGCAAATCTCTGTGGGCCACTTGATGATAATATTCATCAGCTAGAAAGACGCATGGGTGTACAGATTGTATATAGGAACGAAGAAGTAACAATAACAGGTACAGAAACTCGATCTAAAGCTGTTGCGTCTATATTACAACGATTATACATAGAAACTGCCCCACTAAAAGGGAAAAAAGCGAAGGATGTATCACCTGAAGATGTACATTTAGCAATAAGCGAATGCAATGTGCTCGAAAGTGCAGGTGAAGAAAATAATCAAGATGATATAAATTCTGAAATTGACAATCTTTACAAAAAATCTGTAAACATCAAAACAAAACGTGGAATGATTAAAGCACGTTCCGAGAACCAAAGTAACTATATTCATAATATTGGAACTCATGACATTACTTTCGGTATAGGTCCTGCAGGCACTGGTAAAACTTACCTAGCGGTAGCAGCTGCAGTAGATGCATTAGAAAGGCAGGAAATACGCAGAATACTATTAACAAGACCAGCTGTAGAAGCTGGAGAAAAATTAGGATTTTTACCTGGAGATTTAGCTCAAAAAGTAGATCCTTATTTAAGACCGCTTTATGATGCCCTATTCGAAATGTTAGGTTTTGAAAGAGTAGAAAAACTTATAGAAAGACAGGTTATAGAAATTGCACCATTAGCTTATATGCGTGGCCGAACATTAAATGATTCGTTTATCATTCTAGATGAAGCTCAAAACACAACGATTGAACAAATGAAAATGTTTTTAACACGTATAGGTTTCAACTCAAAAGCAGTAATTACTGGTGACATCACCCAAATAGATTTACCTAAAAATGTAAAATCAGGATTAAAACAAGCTATCGAGGTTTTAGCTGATGTACCAGAGGTAAGCTTCAATTTCTTCGTCTCAACAGATGTTGTTAGACATCCAGTTGTTGCAAAGATTGTTCAAGCTTATGAAAAATACGATAGTCAGCAACAGGCACTGCTAGATAAAATAAAAAAAGACAAACTAGCTGAAGCTTTAGCAAATAAGGAATAATTTATATGGTTGATATTGATTTACAAATAAACATTGATGATAACATTAATTTACCATCACTTTCAGATCTTACAAAATACGCAGATGCAGCTTTTTCTCAAGCTGACACAAAATTAACAGAAGCAGAAATGTGTATAGTTATTGTTGACGAAGAGGAAAGCCACAAATTAGATCTTGAATATCGAGGCAAGGATCGACCTACAAATGTACTTTCATTTCCTTATGAATATCCTGAAGGTTTACCTCCTGAAGCAATCGGAAACTTAATTGGTGATTTAGTTATTTGTAAATCAGTGGTAGAACGAGAGGCAAAGGAACAAAATAAACCACTAGAAGCTCATTGGGCTCATATGGTTGTTCATGGAACATTACACCTTCTAGGATATGACCACATTACAGATGAAGAAGCAGCTGTAATGGAACCTCTTGAAACAAAAATAATGTTAGATTTAGGTTTTTCAGATCCTTATGCAGACGACGAAATTTAAATAAGTCATATACTAAAATTAAAAACCAATAATGATTTTTTGACAGTATTATTGGTTTTACCTATTAAAATTAAAATAACATTTTCTAAAAGTATTTAATATTTCTATTTATTTGTATAAAGTCTCATGTTTTATTTTTTATTTTAGTTATAATGTAAACTATCGTTTTTAACATAGGAGCGGAACCAAAGGGTTTCCGACATTATTAAAATTATGAGTAGCGATGAGCGCAGCTTACAAAACACTACTAATCAAAACAATCAACGTCATAAAAATTGGATAAATCGTTTAGGTCATATATTAAAAGGTGAACCTAATGATCGTGAGGATCTAGCAGACATAATATCAGATGCTGGTGAACGCGAAATAATAGATGAAGACACGCAAGATATGCTAGAAGGTGTTTTTGAAATAGCAGAATTACGTGTTAGAGACATCATGATTCCAAGATCTCAAATGGTTACAATTTCATCAGATACCCCTATAAAAGAGGTTATTAACTCTATAATAAGTGCAGGTCATTCTCGTTATCCTGTAATTCATGATGACAAAGATCATATAGAAGGCATACTTTTAGCTAAAGACGTTCTTAAAGTAGCTGTAAATAAAGATTCAGCAAAGCTTATTGATATTATTCGTCCAGCTGTTGTTGTTCCAGAAAGCAAAAGAGTAGATAGACTACTTAAAGAATTCCAGCAATGTCGTTATCATATGGCTATAGTGGTAGACGAATATGGTGGAGTTTCTGGATTAGTAACCATTGAAGATATTCTCGAACTTATAGTTGGAGAAATTGAAGACGAATACGATAACGAGGAAGAAGATAAAGAAAATATCGTTTCCATCAGTAATAATCTATACCACATATTGAGTCTTACACCAATAGAAGATTTCAATGAAAAATTCGGTACTCATTATACTGATGATGAATTTGATACAATTGGCGGACTAGTTCTTCATGCTTTTGGTCATCTACCCGCAAAGGGTGATACTGTAGCTGTAGATAATTTTGATTTCAAAGTTCTCTCTGCTGATAAACGTTGCACTCACCTTCTTCAATTAGTAGTTAATCCTATAATCGAAGAGTAAATAATTTAAAGGGATAGAATGTTTTTGAATATCCCTTTATAATTTCTACCAAGCAGTACCTAAGTAAACTTTACCTAAACAAGCTTTACTGTTATTGCCATTTATTAGTATTTACCATAACATACTCACTATCTTTATTTTGGTGTAAACAAGCATGTACATAATGTCTCTACGTAACAAAAATTTATATAGTATTATTTTTAGCATCCTTGCTGGCATATTAATAGTTTTTGGATACGCACCAATGGATATGTGGTATCTAGCAATTTTAGGAATGATTGTTTTTAGTTTCGTATTTGCAAAACAAGATACAGCCAAGAAATCTGCACTCAGTACCTTTATTTTTGCTGTGACTTTAAATACCGGCTCTCTGTGGTGGATAAGTTCTGTCATAAATAATTTTGGCCAAACTCCCCTAGTTATTGCAGGACTAATAATTATTCTTTTTGCAGCATATCTTTCCTTTATGCCAACAATAGCAGGTTATTTATCACATAAAATTTTTGCAAAATCCCCTATTTGTAAAAATTTACTATTTTTCCCATGTTTATGGATTATCTCTGATTTGATAAATGGTTGGACTTTCACAGGTTTCCCATGGAATTGGCTTGCTTATACTCAAATAGACTCATATTTTAGTGGCATTGCTCCAATCATTGGTGCAGAAGGCGTAACATTTGCAGTTTTAATCTTCTGTGGTGGAATAGGCTACAGTCTTGCTAGAAGAAAAACCATTAATTTAATAATACCATTACTTGTCTTTATTGTATGCGCTTGGTGCAAAACGATAAACTACACAGATAAACTTAGCACTGTAAAAGTTGCACTAATGCAAGGAAATATTACCACAGAAACGAAGTGGGATCCTGAACAAGTAATGCCAACATTAAATACTTACACCCAAATGCTGAAAAACAATCTTGATGCCGAGATCATGATATGGCCAGAATCTGCAATTCCCCTTCTTGAAAATAATGCACAAAGTCTTTTAATAAACTTGGACAATCTATTAGATAATAACAAGATCGGTTTTATCACTGGAATTCAATATTATGATGAAGAAAATGCTAGCTATTATAATGGCATGTTAGGTTTAGGGTACATTGATAACACCCACACACACCATTACACTTACGGTGAAGGCAACCGATATTATAAACGCCACTTAGTTCCTATAGGTGAATTTGTACCATTTGAATCAATAGCAAGAAAATTAGGTCCAATGTTTAATATGCCTATGAGTTCTTTCACTAGAGGGGATTCTGATCAAAAAAACATCAAAATTTATGGCTACAACATTGCTTCTGCAATATGCTACGAAATGGCATTTAACTCAGAATTACGTGACCAAATAAATGACGATACAAATATGATAGTCACAGTAAGTAATGATGGTTGGTTTAATCATACCTACGGTCCATATCAACATTTAGCAATTGCTAGAATGCGTGCCATAGAATTTAGTAAACCAGTACTCCGAGCAACAAATAACGGAATTACAGCTGTAATTGATGAAAAAGGCAATATAATAAAAAAAGCGAAGCAGAACATAGAGGTAACACTTAGATCCGAAATTTCACCAACAAAAGGAATAACTCCATACGCAGAATACGGAAGATTCCCCTTGATATTTATTATTGGAACAATAATTTTAAGTACCTTATTACTACGTCCACGAAACAAAAAAATATAATATATTCTGCTTAAAATGGGATTCTTGGTATTTTATTACCACAACTTGAATTATAACAATAAAATATATACAAATATATTTGTATTATCAATAATATAAACATATTATGTTTTATGTGATAAAACTATCATAAACTAGAATAATTTTTTATTTTATTAATTCTTAATTTAGTGGTGGTGTAAAATAATCATCACTTATATAAATTATTAATTAAAGGATTTATATGTTTAAAAAATTTATTCTGTGCACA
>CAZTNG010000094.1:0-7948 GCA_964615195.1 uncultured Enterobacterales bacterium | reverse complement strand
TGACAACTAAAAAGCATAGCTGTAAAATTCAACGTTTTTACGATGAAGATTGATAATAAAATTTTGTAGTTTAAATTGCTACTATATTGAAATCCCCATTTTAATTTCTTTTTTTATATTGATTGTATGTATTACTAAAAAGTAAAAGACGTAATTTTAAAATTACGTCTTTGCTTAAAAGTATTAATTCTAGGTTTTATTTATCTTTAGCTAAAACAGGATCTGCTCTATAATTTACGGAATATGGTCCGTAAAGAATAGGTGATGGATGAAAATCTGAATATAGATTAATACCATTCGAAGTTGCAAGATCATAACCAACATCAGCAACATTATTGATAACGTGTTTAACTAAAGCTCCTAACAAAGCTTCTATTGGTCCACTAGAATTGTTATTTGCATTATCTATTCTTTGCTTTGCTGCCCAAAGGATTTTGCCATTATTAAGATCATAAAGTGTTGCAGAAACTGTAACAACAAATGTGCTGTCAATTATCACATAGGTACTACCATATTCTTCAACATTCAAATCTAAAACTGCATCTGCTCCATAAATTTCTTTTAGCTTAGCTGCTTTAATGTTACGCATTTCTGCAGGTTCAGTAACACCGTTATATCTAAAGGTATCATTTACCAATGTTACAGGTAGAACATAATAACCTTTATTTGCTAGCGGGATAACTGTTGTAGCTAGAATAGCTGGGGCAGCTTTCATATCATTAGCCATTGAAGATGGCATCATGATTAGAATTGATTTTGGATTACTTGCAAGAAAATTTGTATAATCCATATCTGATTGAGTTGTACTGCAACCTGAAATTATGGTTAAAGCAAAAATACTGCATACAATAAATTTAACTAATCTCATTTTTTAGTTGCTCCTGTTTTTGCAGAAGTTGCTTGCTTATGTTTCATAAGAAAATCCATATAATGAGTTGCTTCAGGGAAATGTTGTTTTTCCTTATTAAAGTAATCAAAAGCAAGACTGTTATTTCCTTGTTTTGATGCTAAAAGTCCCATGTGGGCATATGAGCCAGGAGCTGCTACCTTACCATTAGCTTCGCAAGTTTGAAAGTATGAATTCATAAGATCAACTTGTTCATCTATATTTGGATCATCTTGTAAATAATTATACATAGCTAAGGCATAATCTTGATCTTCACAAAATGGAGTTTCAGTTACGGTACAACCGCTAGTAAAAACTATTGTACTCAGCAACAATATGTTTAATTTAAATTTATTCATACTTAATTAAGCTCTGGTACCCAAATGCCATTATCAACGGAGCTGGTTAAATTATTTACAGCTTCACGAATTGCAAGACTTAATACTTTACCATTAAGAGTTGAATCATAACCTGCAGTGCCACCGAAACCTAATACATCACGATTTGATAACTTAAATTCACCAGCACCTTCAGCTGTTGCTACAATAGATGATGTTTCTACATCAACAATATTTAAGTTTACTTTAGCATAAGCAATTTGTTGTTTACCATGTCCTAAAATACCCCAAAGCTGTTCATCTCCAACTGTTTTACGTCCAAATTCAACGACATCTCCAGTTACGATATACTTTGCGCCTTTAAGCTTTTGACTTTTACCACTGATATTTGATTCAGCTTTTAGAGCTTGCATGTTTGATCTATCAAGAATCTGATAACAACCAGCTTGGTGTAAATATGTTAGAAGAATAGTTTGAGCTTGGGAACCCAAACGATCTACGCCATCAGAAAATATACCATTTTGGTAATCTGAATGATTAGCAAATTGTCCAACTGCCATTGGAATATGCATGCCACTAACAGACTTTGATGCATAAACAGATTCATTAGCTTTTTCAACTGAAAGAGCTTGATGTGATTCTGTTGCACAACCAGATAAACAGGCGATTGCAACACCTAAACATATTCCCGCAAATTTATTATTCATAATTGTTGACCTTTACATATAGGAGTAAACAAAAAATCTTTAGAATAATGTAAAAACACACTAAAGAAGATTAGTTAATTATAGACTTATAAAATATTGCTTCAATGAAAAATTTCTTTTTTAAGGAGGTATTATTTGATATAGGTATATAACTTTTAAAAATTTCTCTTAATTATTTCTAAAGTATTAGTTGATACAAAAAAACACCCCTAATTTGTTCTCACAATTATTAGGGGGAGTTGTAACAATTATTGTGCAATATTTTGCAAAAAATCTAGTAATTTATTATTCACTAGGATTGAGCATTTTGTTATATTTTTTTAGTGGAATTAAGCTTAAAAGTAAAAATACACTAGCAACTACTAAATTGCATACATAGATAATAATAATCCATTGTACCATTGTTAGACCTGCAAAATTCCATATTGCATCTCCACATATACCAGTAGGGGCAAATACAGAAGGGAGCCATTCATCAAGCTTAAACCATGCTGGAAATTCTGCTCTAAAACCACATGTAGGACCAAAAGGATCATTATGAGCAATTTCAAACCCTCTGTGTTCAATGGCAATGATGAGTCCCCATAATGAAGAACAAAGCCAAGTTGCACATGCGATGATTCTAAACAATATATTTTTACAAGCAATCATGCCAATAATAGCTGCAACGCCAAAGAACATAAAGCAAGCACGTTCATAAACGCATTCTATGCATGGATTTAGATTAAGAACATATTGAAAAAACAAACCGCATGATTCATAGAATATGAAACCTATAAAAAGAAGAGCCCAAAATAATCTCGAATGTGGAAAGAAAAATTTTAGAGATAGATTCTTTAACATTGTGTTTAGTCCTTGTTAGAAATTAATTGTAGAGCATTTATGCTAATTTTTTAGTAAAAATAAAGTCTTACAAATTTTGTTTATCTTTATTTAAGCATATGTTAGATGTTCTTTATATAAAGAATAATACTAGGTCATGTTATTTATGTCAAAGCTCTAGACGACAATTATTATGACAAATAAAAAAGAATCTTCACTTTTGAGGTAAAGATTCTTTTTTTATTGGAATTAATATTTTAAGTTAAGTTCTGCAGTTAATTATTTGCTGTTCACTTAAAACATTATTAATGTGCTGCAGATGCTGCAACGCTAGCTGCTTCACCTGGAATTATATGTGGAGCAATCCATCCCATATCAATGAACCAATCAGTTGCAGCTGGAAGGATAAACCATGTGCATAACAAACCAACAATTGACAAAACGATGGTATAAGGAAGAGCCATTACAAGCATTCTGCCATAAGATAGACGGATTAACGGAGCAAGTGCTGATGTTAAAAGGAATAAGAATGCAGCTTGACCATTTGGTGTTGCAACAGAAGGTAGGTTAGTACCAGCATTGATAGCAATTGCTAAATGGTTAAATTGTTCATGGCTTATTACACCTGCAACTAAAGCTTCTTTCACCTGATTAATATAAACTGTAGCAACGAATACGTTATCAGAAACCATTGAAAGAATGCCGTTTGCTATATAAAAAAGTGGTAATTGGTTTTCTTTATCAACGGAAAGCACGTAATTAATTATTGGTTCAAAAAGTTTTTGATCCATTATTACAGCTACTACAGTGAAGAATACACAAAGTAATGATGTAAATGGCAAACTTTCAGTAAAGGCTTTACCAATTTTTGATTCATTATTAACACCAGTTAAAGATGTAGCAAATACAATTACTGACAAACCAATTAGACCAACAGCAGCTAAATGGAAAGCTAAACCTGCAATTAACCAACATGCAATGAGTGCTTGGCTAATTAGTGAAACCTTATCTTCAAGAGTGAAAGCTTTAATTTGTTTTTCAGAGCTTTCTTTTAAGATTGTATAAACGCGTTCTGGAATTTTTTTACCAAAGCCAAAAATCTTAAACATTTCTACGCCTGCGCAAGTTGCGAGACCTGCAATTAGGACAGGAATTGATACAGGAGCTACGCGTAAAGCAAATTCAGCAAAGTGCCAACCAGCCTGTTCGCCGATGATAAGATTTTGAGGTTCACCGACTATAGTACAAATGCCACCAAGAGCTGTACCTACACCTGAATGCATTAATAAAGATTTTAGAAAATCACGGAAATCGTCTAAATCCTTACGATTTTCTCCTTTAATATTAGTGTTATCATTTAATGGTGAGTTATCACTTGCTACGTAGTTGTGGTAAACAGCGTAAAAGCCCATACATACTGTAATAATTACAGCTAAAACTGTTAATGCATCTAAAAATGCTGACAGGAACGCCGCCATTGAACAGAATATTAGTGAAAGTAAAACCTTAGATTTAACTTTTACTAGAATCTGAGTAAATACTAGAAGTAGAAGATTCTTTATAAAATGGATACCAGCTACCATAAACATTAATAATAGAATAACTTCTAGATTATTTGATATTTCATGTTTAACAGCTTCAACACCTGTCATGCCAATGAATAGAGCTTCAATAGCAATTAGACCGCCAGGAAGTAGAGGGTAGCATTTAAGAGCCATTGCAAGAGTGAAAATAAATTCACCAACAAGCACCCAACCACTAAAAAATGGTGAGGCTTGAAACAAAACAGGATTAACAAGAAGACAGCATAGAATGAATATTTTATACCAGCTTGGTGCATCACCAAGAAAGTTCCTCGCGAGAGCAACCATAGGGTTCCCTGTAGGAGAGGTATTAGCTTGAATTTTCGACATAAAAAATTATACCTAAAAATAATGAAAATAAAGAAATATAAAACTGCCGTGCATTATAACTACTTTAATAATTTAATGAACAAAAAGATTAATATATTGAGTTATATCTTATTAATATGGCTCAAATTTAACATATTTAATATAAGTATTAGGATTTTGTGAGATAAAATTAACGGCGAAAGTCTTATGTTTGGGTTATAATTTCAAATCATTTTATTATTTGAAAATTTTTATGTGTAAATGCAAATTCTTAGTTTTTATTTTTGTTTTTGCTACTCATTTGTGTTTAATATCTTGGGTTTATATTGTAAGTAATTCATCCGAAGTTTTAGAAACAAAAAGCCGCAAGGGGATTGCTATTGGTTTTATTGTAAAATCAAGGTCTACATCCTCAACAGAAGCTTTAAGTGAACCGTCTACACATAAAAATGAAGAAATAAGCCATATTAGTCACACTCAAGAAATCTTGAAAAGCAATGAAATTGCAAGTGAAAAAGAAACGACAAAAACAACAAAGCAAGAGCAAATATCTACGGCTACGCCGCCAGCACATAACGTAAATGCGGTTAATCATCCAAATAAAAAGCCAAGTGATAAACCAAAGCCAAGTAAAAAGCCTGCTAAAACTGAAAATACTGCGCAAGCTCAAGCTACACCAAAACAAGCAACTTCTAAAGTCACTTCAAAATTAGACCATAAAAACACAAGTTTATCAGGAGATATAACTCCTACAAAAGACTTATCAACCAATAAAAATAACAGTTTTAATGATGATGCTCGCGACAATAAAGATACAAGTCATACAACTGCAAGTAATAATGTAGCTGCAAAAGGAATTGCTAATGGACTATTGGAGCCTATTGATGCATCTAGCTTATCACTAGTATATGCTCCAACTCTTGCATACCCACCAAGAGCTAGGCGACTAGGTCAAGATGGAACTACTATTCTTTTATTAGAATTGAATGCAACAGGATCTGTCACTAAAGTTTCAATTCGTCGTAGTAGTGGTTTTCAAATACTTGATGATTCAGCCGTAGATTATGCTAAAAAACTTAAATATAGCAAAGATGTTAGATTGCAAAATGGTACGAAAGCTATTTTAAATGTTAGTTTTGTTCTTAAGTAAAATGATTTTAATAACTAAATACTATATTTTATGCAATTTTTTTAATAAAAAAATGTGAACTAACAAAATTTTTACAGTGATCTGTTTAAAATTTCTGAAAAAGTAGGTAGAATACGCGCGGTAGCATGGAACAGGCTTTGCTTGTCATTAGCGTTCACTTCAATAAGATTAACTTTATCCTTAAGGAAAAATCTGGTACTTAATGTATGGGTATATTCACTTTTAACTGGATATCAACAATTACGATTTTGATATCCCTAGCATCAATAATTGGTATTTTGCTAGGTAATTTGAAATATAAGGGCGTCGGCTTAGGCATCGGCGGTGTGCTTTTTGGTGGTATTTTTGTGGGTTGGTTAGCTCAATACCAAGGTTGGATTCCTAGTTCCATACAGTCTTCTTTGGATTTAGTATCCTTAGGATCTGAAGGAAGTAATCTTACTGATGAAGTACAAAAATATTCAAGAAAATTTGCTGAATTTCAATCCTTTAAGGATGTGCTCAAGTATATGCAGGAATTTGGTTTAATTCTCTTCGTATACACAATTGGTATCCAAGTAGGTCCTGGATTTTTTGCAAGTCTCAAGGGCGCAGGCTTAAAATTAATATCTTATGCTGTTGTAATTGTATTATTAGGTGCAACTATTGCTTTAAGTTATAACGTTATTTTTGGTTTACCTTTAGATTCTGCAATTGGTATTTATGCTGGTGCTGTAACAAATACTCCAGCTTTAGGTGCCGGTCAAGCAATGATTTCAGAAATGGCAAATGGCTTTGTAAATGGAATCCCTGAAGGCTTTAATAAAGATCAGGTTTCTAGTGCTTATGCAATTGCATATCCATTTGGTATTTGCGGTATTCTTATTGCAATGTTCATAATTCGTTTTGCTTTCCGTGTTAATGTTGAGCATGAAGGCGAATTATACGAACTTCAGAAGAAGAGTAATCGTAAAGATTTAAATACTCAGAATGTTAGTGTTAATAATCCAGAAGTATTTAATAAGACAATTAGTGAAATATCAGTTCTACAAAGTGGCGAAGTTGTTTGTTCACGATTAAAGCGTGGCACAACTCTTATGGTACCAAAGGGAACTACTGTAATTAAGTCAGGCGATATACTACACCTTGTTGGAAATGATAATGTTCTTTCAAATGCTTGCAACTATATTGGTGAACCAGTTCAAGTTTCATTAACTACAAAGGGTACAGATTTAACCGTACGTAAAATTGTAGTTACTAATGAGAAGATTTTAGGTAAAACCTTAGATTCTCTTGAAATTAAGTCCAAGTTTGATGTTGCTGTATCACGTTTAATTCGTACGGGTATGGAATTCATTCCTCATAGTGGTACTACTCTTCAATTTGGTGATCAATTAAATTTAGTTGGTCGTAAAGAATCAATTGATGCTGTTGCTAATGTGATTGGTAATAGTACTGCTGCTATGCATAATGTACATATGTTACCAGTATTTATTGGTTTAGCATTAGGTATGCTTTTAGGTTGCGTTTCAATTCCAGTTCCTGGTTTACCTGCAGCCCTTAAGTTAGGTCTTGCTGGTGGTCCGTTAGTGATAGCATTGATTCTATCTCGTTATGGTCATATCTTAACATTTAATAAAATTCATTGGTTTATGCCTTCTGCAGGTAATAGCGCGTTAAGAGAAATTGGTATTGTATTATTCCTAGCAATTGTAGGCTTTAATGCAGGTGCTAATGGTTTCTTTGAAGTGCTTATTCATGGTGCTGGCTTAAAGTGGATGGGCTTTGGTGTGTTTGTAACTATAGTTCCATTACTCATTTGTGGTTTATTAGCGTACAGAATGTCTAAGATTAACTACTTGTCAGTTTGTGGTATGCTTGCTGGTTCTATGACAGATCCTCCAGCTCTAGCATTCGCTAATGGTTTATATCATAATTCTGAAGCAAGTTCTTTAGGTTATGCAACTGTATATCCATTTACCATGTTCTTGCGTATACTTACACCGCAGATTATGATTGTAATTGGCTACGCTTGTATGGGCTAATAGCTACGGTAATGAATAAAAAAGAAGGCGAAAGCCTTCTTTTTATTTTTTAATAAGGAATTCCTATATTATTACCATGAATTTAAAAAAAAGTTTACTATAATGTTTCCTATAAGTAGGCAATTTGTT
>CAZTNG010000093.1:0-7984 GCA_964615195.1 uncultured Enterobacterales bacterium | reverse complement strand
CACACATAAGTCTATCTCTTTTATTGATAACATGATTAGTAAAAGCTATTAAATTTGTTTTATCAACATAAAAATCTTCAGTTTCCATAAGAAAACTTGCATTATCTTGATTGATGTATGTAGTGTTAATAGCCATAAGACAGTTCCTTTAACAACAAATTAAAATTGTTCTGTGGTTAAATTATACTATATAAGGCAAGGTTTATGTAGTTATAGTGCTAACAAAAAATACATATCATTTTATAGTGAGTGCAAACCGTTTAGTATTTGTAGTTTATATTATAACTAGTAAAAAATAGATAAAGTATGTTTATACAAATTACTTACCAATCTACAATACAAATGTTTATCTTGAATTTATCTGGAGAAGCTATTCATTACTTTCGTCTTGGGATAATTGTTGCTCTATGCGGAGCTTTTCCTTTTTAGCTGAGCGACCTCCAAGCCAACTACATAGATGTACTAGGTATGATTGAATTGAAATAAGTGGTATTGATGAATATAGCTTTAGATAATTTTTTAATTCTTCACAAAAATATTCATGTTCACTAGTTCTTATATTCCACCTTGATGTAATCCACGGATTTTCTGCTAGAAACATTGCTAAATGTTTGCTAAAGAAATATACATTTTTAAATGTGACTTTTTTGGCATATCTACACATTGCAAAAGGATTGTACATTATGCGTAAACCTTTTTGAGCCATTCTTGCAGATATATATACATCTCCAAAGCTGTAAAATTTTCTTACAGGTATAACCTTAGGTAGAGTTAGATATTTAGTACGATAGGCTACCATTTTGAATGAACTAAAAACACGCATTATGTGCCAAACAGGATAATCGGGAAGTGTTATAGGGAAAAAAAATCCATAACAAAATCTTGTAAGTAAATTTTCTTCCTGAGGAGCCATTTGTCGCCCATAGACCATGCCTAGATCATCATACTTTAAGAATAGCCTAAACAACTCACTTATAGCTGAAGCTTCAATAATGGCTGTTTGTGCTAGATGAATAAGAATATCTGATTCTAGATTGTCATTAACAATTTCCTTGAAGGTTTCAAGGTGATTAAAGCCTTTAGAATCAATGGTAATAGGCCTAATTTCGGCGCCGTATGATTTTGCAATTTCTATAGTGTTATCGGTACTACCACTGTCATAGATTCTAATACAATCAGCATTAATTATGCGTTGATGCGTTAAAGCATCTAAGCATTCCTTAAATCCTTTGCCACCATTATGAGTGGCAATAGCGACTGTAATAATCATATGTGATAGTACCGTTAATTGCTTAGTTATTTATCCTTAGATATTACAACTGAGGCAAAAGCCTTGAAAGCGTCATAATCACTTTTTTTCATGCCGTTACCGTAATCATATCCAAAAATTAAATGCATGCCTGCAATGCTATTGCCTTTACCTGCGGCAGATAATAATTGATCAATTGCTTTTGCGTGATCTGGTTTAATGTCTATGCCATTCTTACGCATAGCAGCTGCATTGAATGTTGCTTTAGCATCGCCAGTTGCGGCCGCACGCATAAATTGTTCAAATGCATTTTTACCATTTTTAGCTGTACCAATACCTAGAATATAGAAAACACCGAGGTTATTGTGTGCTTTAGCGTATCCTTGGTCTGCAGCTTTCTTCACGAAATTGAATGCTTGGGCATACTCTTTGTTACCAAAATAGTACATTCCTAGTTCATATTGTTCCTTAGCTAATGGAGTGTTCTCATTAGAAGGTTTTTTGAATTTTGGTTTAGCATCGTATAGAAGTCCAGTTGTAACACCTGCACATTGTGAGCTAGCCGCCTTATAAATATCTTCATAATTTGTGCTAATTCCAGATTTTTGCAGATCTCCTATAAAGAATAGATCATTCAATGTAGCAACAGCGAGGTATGAGCTATTGTTTTCTTTTACACCTAAAGCACCAGCAAGTACAGGGTTTGTACAAGCTAGTTTCTTCATTTGTGCAGTGTCGCCATTGTGAAGAATAGCAAGGAAATTAGATTCTTGTGATTGGGCCTTGTTTAAAAGAGTATTTGCAGTTTTTTCATCTTTTTCTGTACCTTGACCATATAGATACATTGCACCCATTAATGCTTGAACACTACTATCATTTTTGTTACCACTAAGTGATTTGCTTAGTAAAGTAAATGCTTCATAGAAGTTTTCATAATTACGATGGGATATTTTTATATATGCTAGTGATTTTGAGCATTCAGTAGCACCTGCATCTGATCCTCTAGTGTATTGACCAACAGCAGCTCTTAAATCAGGTTTAACACCACGTCCATCATAGAATAAATTGCCTAAACGACAATATGATGAAGGGATATTAAGTGAAATACCTTTACGATAAAATTCCTGAGCTTTTTTGTAGTCTTGTTTTACACCATTTCCTGTTTCATAAAGAATACCCATTTCAACAGGGTATTTATCCTGAATTGAGGCATCTGCGTTTGCGATACGCTTAGTAATTTCTTTAGTATCGTTTTGAGCAATATAATAATTTAGTAGGGCGTTATTAACTTCTGTATCAGCTTTATCAGTAATAGTTGAAAGATATTTTGCACCTTCCTTGGCTGTAGATTTCTTTTGAATTAAAAATAAGCCTGCTTTGCGATTTGCTTCTTTAATATTGTGGCGTGCTGCAAATACATAGTAATCGTTAGAAGTACTTTCATCTTTCTCAACGTCTTCAAGAACACCACCCTCATAAATTTTTGCAAGTTCTAAAGCAGCATTTGGATTTGTTTTAGCGGATGCTGATAATAAGCTAATAGCTTTATGAGATGCTTTACTAGTGCCAATACCATCTAGATACATTTTACCTAATAGATATTGTGCCTTATTATCATCTGTTTCTGCTGCAATTGTAAGATATTCGATTGCCTTAGCATAATCTTTAGATACAGCTTTACCTTCATAATAAAGATTTCCTGCTGTTGCTGCCGCATCAGTTAAACCGTCCTTTGCAGCATTTAGAATATAATTTACACCTTCAGCTTTTTTAGCTTTTGAACTCTTAGGTGAATTGTAATAAATGGAGCCTAACATATATTCGGCTTTAATGTTTCCTGCTTTTGTAGCTTGTTCAAGAAGGTCTGTACCTTTTTTGATGTTACGTTTAACACCATTTTTTCCATTAATGTAGCGAACAGCCATTTCATACATTGCATCACTATTGCCAACTGTAATCTCTGATTGAACATCAGCCACCTTTGCTTTACGTAATTGGGCAGGTGTAAGAGGGTCTTTTTGTATTGGTTCATCCTTGACTACTACAGCAGATTCTTCTGTGGTATTAGGATTTGCTGCAATTTCTGTAACCTCTATTTTTTGTTCCTGTAAAGGCTTTTCAACTTCGGTTACTGCAATAACTTCTTTAGCTTCAGGCTGTTGTTCAACTGTATTTTCTTTAGTGTCTACAACTGCATCTTTAGTAGGTTCAGCCTCAGTAGTGTTTGTAGCAACTATATTCTCTTGCTTTTCCTCTTCCTCTTTATTTTCACTCTGAGCAACTATTACGTTATTTTCTGAAGAGTTATCTGTGTTATTTTCTATTTCAGAATCTGAATCATCCGTTACAACAGAGTATGCAATTTCAATTGTATTTTCTGTATCTAAGCTATTCTCATCGTTTAGATCTGCAATAGATGTATCTTTCACAGAATCAGAATTTCCATTCATGTTTTGATAGTTGAATGTCATTACATTATCTTCAGCTATACGACTAACTGTATATTGATATGGTGTTGTCTCTAACTGAGCGAAATCAAGATCTGCCATCCTTTGTTCAACTTTTCTAAAATCTTCAATTAGCCCAAGCTTATATCGTGCTTGATTACTTTTCTTTGTAAGTTTGATAGATGGTGCAAAAATTGTTTCTGTATTAGGACTTAAATCTAGGCTACGTAAATAGTTAAAGGAATCAAGCTTAAGATTAAATAATAATCCCTTATCTTTTACTCCTATAAAGTATCCCTGTTCAGGATTTTGTTCTAGGTGGTTTTCAACAGCAGCCACGTCTGAGCCCATAACTGAAATAAAACCAATGTTAGCTTTACCGTTATAAAAAGCATCAATAAGCTTTACATCATTGTTGTATGTTGCTAACTCACTGTCACTCATTTTCTTAATGCCACGATTTAAAATAGCGTTGTAGCCATTTAGATCTGGTACGAGAATGAATGCTTCATTAATGCCGGCACAACCAGCTAAACCATTAGTGATTTTTACTTTTACTGCATTTAAAGAAAGTTTACCAATTTTAGCTACTCCTAGAATAGGTCTGCCGTCCTTTACAACATTAATTTTAAAAGGTTCGCTTGTTGTAGCTTGACATTGATAAAAGACTTCAGCAACAGTCAGAAAATTTAAACCTTTATTAACTGTTTGAACGTAGTTATCTTTTATTTGTTGATAGCTTTTTTCTGATTCTTCCTTTTTAATACCTTCTATTAAAGAAATGTTTGTTATTAATGAAGGAATAGAGTGGTTTAAAGCAAGAATTTCTTTTAAACTTGATACAGTAATTGATGCAAAATCAGAACTACTATATACACGTTGTTGTTTAACAATATTTACCGGAATTTGACGTATTAAACGCCCAATTTCAGATGTTATATAATCTTTCATTTCAGCCGGAGATATACGGCTATAATCATTTCCACCCATTAAATAGCGGCAAACTTTTAATGAATTTATTGGGCCAAATAGGGCACGAATGTCGTTTATGGTGTAGTCAGGATTATTTTCGAATGCTTGGTAAGCGGTAATACCTTTACTTAATTCTTCTAATTCTGGATCTGTGGAATGAAAAAATGAAAATATACTAATAAGAGATGATAAATAAAACTTATATGTTTCTGGATATTGTTTAGATGTTAAACGCTGATCAATATATTGAGTTTTTTCAACAAGTTTATCAATCGCTGCACCTGATAAATACTGAGTAATATCCACTGTTTTAGTTTTATCTTCTGGAAGCATGTCTGCTTCAGATTTATCTTTATTAGCGCTTAAAAATTCTAGAACGCGTAATCTATTAACTAAAATTGGTACACCAGTAAAGTTTTCTGTAAGTACTGACGAATATAAAGCCGCCGCAATTGATTCTTTTGAATTTAAATCAATATCTAAAAGCAACTGTTTCGTGGAATCATCTATATTATCCAAATTGGTACCGGATATAGTACTGCTTTTTTGTAAATAACTATATGTTCCATAACCTAGGCCTGCAATAATTGCTGCAGACAAAGCCAAAATTGTTGGCTTAGAGAATCCTTTGTTTTTACGTGACTTCATTTTATTTAAATCCGCTGATTTTATTAGTAGATATTCAGTATATGAACTTTTGCAAATAGTACCACTATACGCATTCTTATTCTAACAATTTTATTAAATAAAAAATGAGACTATCCCCATCAAAACATAACTTTTTAAGTTAAAATTCTTAATCAAGTGCTCATTTTTAAAAGGATGTAGTTAGATTATTGGATCATTAAACTATATTAAATTTAATTTTTCAAAACCAACTTTAGAAATATTATCACCTTGAAGTTCATATACTGTTAATCGAATATCTACTATGGTTATTCGATCACCGACTTGAGGAAAGCCTCCAAGTTGATAATTCATAAATTCAGCTAAAGTTAATTCCTTTTCAAGACTAGTTATAATTAGGTCGTATTTATCAGCTACTTCTGGCATGGTCAAATTACCGCTTAATATAATGTCTCCACTATAGTAATGTGATTCTTTTATTGGAGTTTCACCACTAAATATTGAGTTTAGAAATAACTCATCATCAGCATGACCAATTATGGAGATAATATCACCTTTTTTAATTGTTCTGTTGGCACTTGGTTTAAACATTTGACCATGTCTAAAAATAGAAGCTATCAATGTTTTACTAGGGAATTTAATGTCCTTTAATGCTACATTTTCAAATTCGTGGTGATGAATTTCATAATTAAAAATCTCATAATCATCATCAATTGTAATGCCTATCTGTCCCTTGCTTATAGGGGCAGCCATACTTGGAGCGTAGACATCAAATAACTTTGCCATTGGTAGAATACTTGCACCTTGAACGAGTAATGAAAATAAAACTATAACAAAGGCTACATTGAAATAAACTTCTCCATGAGGAACTTCTGCCATAATAGGGTATATTGCTAATACAATAGGGACAGAACCTCTCAATCCTACCCAAGAAATAAAAGCTAGCTCTTTTGTAGAGTATGTAAAAAAAGGTTTTAAACATAAAAATACGGCAACAGGTCTAGCAACAAATGTTAGTACTAATGCTATTAATAACCCAGGTACTAGATATAACACGAGATCAGATGGTGTTACTAACAAACCTAAAATTAAGAATAAACCAATTTGTGATAGCCAATTTAGACCATCTTGTACCGGCCTTATATAATTAAGTTGTCTAGTGTTTTGATTACCAATAAACATTCCTATTATAAATATTGCTAAAAATCCAGAACCATTTAAGGTAGAAGTTATTGAAAATCCTGTGAAAGCAATTCCCAAAACTAATAATGAGTAAAGCCCTGTTGGTATATTTATGTGGTTAATAATTGATCGTCCAACAATACCAAATATAATACCGAAACCGACGCCAAATGCTAATTGCTTTACAAAAAATAGTAACATGTCAATTACTGCTGTATAGGTATCAACATTATTTAGCATTGAACCATTGATAATACCTATAATTGTAACAGTTAAGAATATAGCCATAGGATCATTAGTTGCTGATTCAATTTGTAATGGATTATTAACTTTATTTTTTAAGCTAATACCATTATTACCTAACAGTGAAAATACAGCACCAGCATCTGTTGAACCAATAATAGCTCCTATTAGCATCGATTCAAAAAATTGGAGTTTAAAAATATAATATGCAGCGCAGCCTACAATGACTGTAGTTATTATTACACCTAATGTTGATAAAATAATTGAGGGTTTAGCTACCGATCTAAAAGTATAAAAGTTTGTTTGACAACCACCATCAAACAGGATAACAGCTAAGGCAACATTTGTAACAAGAAAGGCGATATTATAATCATTGAAATCAATTTGAAAAAAAACTCCATTGATTCCACAAAGCATTCCTATGCCTAAAAAGAGTAACAATACGGGGAGACCCATAATGGATGAAATTCGGCTTGCGAAAATACTACTGCAAAGCAGTAAGCCAGAAATTAGAAAAATATAATTTAATTGATCCATGAAAACACGTATTTTGAAGTTAAGTATAGTTGATAATCAACGTTATAGTATCTAAATTTAACTATTCTAACAACTCATATTTAAACCTTTTTAACTAATTGCTATTTTTTTGAAAAAATATAAAAAATATGAATTTTAAAAAGTGTAAAAATCCATTAAATAATTTTTATAAAATTGTATAGTAAGTGTTTTTGCTGATTATTAATTCTAATAAAAAACATCTTGATAAAACAAAAGAAAAGATTAGTTATTTGGATAAAATTTCACTTTGTCCAAAAAATTAATGAAGTTTTTATATAAATATTTTTAAGATGACTGAATTTTTTTGCTATAAATAATTTACTAAAATACTAGGTTATCAATTTGCATTATTAGACTCAAATCAATGTTTGTGCTTGTTCACCATGAAGCAATTTATTTTTTTTGCTTTTTTACGAAAAAGATTAGTTTGAAATACAAAGATAGATGTATGTAATATAAATTTCGCAGTACATTATATTAAGCTACTTATTTAAGTATTATATGCTCCTAATACTTGTTTACAATAGCTAAATTTGGCCCATTCATTTATAACATTTAGGTGTTTGCACTAATTTAAGTTTAATCTCCATATTGTTAGCTGCTTGTTGATTATCCTTAAAATATTTGTATTTTGGTCATGCTAAAACAAGTCCTTTTCCCAAAAATTCATACAGAGATAATTCCATCAGGTTTTCGTTACTTCATG
>CAZTNG010000092.1:0-7986 GCA_964615195.1 uncultured Enterobacterales bacterium | reverse complement strand
CTATATAAGGCAAGGTTTATGTAGTTATAGTGCTAACAAAAACAAGAGGTGGCATGATATAAATTATAGGAATTTTAATTTAAAATAAAGTTTTACAAAATATATAAACAACAATGATTTATAATTTGTATACCCAATTTCACTTTTCTTCGTTATTCATACACCACATTAAATTTTAAAATTGAATTGCAAAAAAAATTGGTATTACACAAAAATTTTGTTTAATTACACAAAGAAATTTATTTATCAATAATAACACGTAGAAGTTATTATTTAAATTTTCAAAAAATATTTCAGTTCCATAAAACAGATTAATTGCAATAGCATAAATAATCTAAACTAGATGATAATATGGACAAATGTCCTCGTAATAACCATCTTTAAGTTTAAAACCTCCTGGTATTACCCCTAACTGAGTAAAGCCAAGTTTTTCATATAAACGACGAGCTCTAATATTTGTAGCAACCACTGCATTAAATTGAAGAACTCTAAATCCATGCAAATTCGCTTGTTTTAAACAATCCTTAACTAATAATTCTCCGAGATGCTGACCTCTAGCGATAGAACTTACAGCATAACTTGCATTGCAAATATGAGCACACCTACCTATGTTATTAGGATGTAAAATATATAAACCAAGTATCTCTAAATTATCAATATTTTCTGCTACTGCACAATAAGTCTGACTTGCAAAAAAAGTAGTAGAAGTTTTTATATTTAATTCATCAATTTGCGGAAATGCATTTCCCTCTATTACGACTTCATTCCAAATAGCTTGCATTTTTTCTATATCGGAACTTTTAAATTCACGTATAACAATATTCATTATTATTTTACCTTTAGCTAAAGCACATCAAGCTTTTGCAAATATCCCAAAATATAAATAAAAATAATCATAACAGGCAAAATATATGTTACGTACCCTTTTAACATTCTTGGAAAACGTAAACCACCACCAGAATCTACTTCATCTACAAAACGTTCAAAACCCCAACCACTTCTTCTAGTACAAAATAAAATATAAACTAAAGCACCTAATGGTAAAATGTTATAGCTTAATATGAAATCTTCTACATCTAGAATGGTTGTATTTAAACCTAATGGCTGAATATCATTCCAATAATTAAAACCTAATATACATGGTATTGAAATGATAGAGACTATTACAAGATTTGTAATCACCGACATCTGACGCTTTATTTTAAATAACTCCATAGTCATTGCGATAACATTCTCAAAAACAGCTATTAACGTTGTCAATGAAGCTAATGACATTAAAGCAAAAAACAAGACACCCCAAAATCTACCATATTCAATATTTCCAAAAATATTAACCAATGTAATAAATAGTAACTTAGGACCACCATCAGGATTAATCCCGAAACTTAAACATGCAGGGAAAATAATAAATCCAGCCAAAACAGCAACCATCGTATCAACAAACGTAATCCAAAATGCTTCATTTGTTAGAGATTTATTGCGTTCCGTGTAACTACCAAATATTTGAATTGAACCTACACCTATTCCAAGTGTAAAGAAAGCCTGTCCCATAGCCGCAAATATTGCATCTATAACACCTGCTGATTTTAATCTAGGCCAATCTAATCCTAGATAATAGTTTAATCCATCTGCTGCATTGGGCAAAGATACAGAATTAATTGCTAAAATAATTAAAAAAATAAATAATATCATCATTAAATATTTTGTTATGCTTTCAACACCTTTTCGTACCCCAAAAGCACAAACAATAACTGATATAGCAATAGCTATAAATGTTGCAACACTCATTATTCCAGGAGACGACAACATCTGAGTAAATTGATTTTTAGCTATTTCAGCTGTAATTGAAGTATTGTCTGTTGTAGCCACTCTCCACAAATAATACAATACCCAACCTGTAACGACAGTGTAAAAACTTAATAAAAAATAATTACCACTTAGCATCCAATATTTATTAAGATTCCAATGCTTACCCTGTCGCTGAAGTGTTTCAAAAGATAAAGCTAAAGATCGCCTTGAAGCCCTACCTACTGCAAGCTCCATAATCAATAGTGGAATACCCATTATTAATAAAAAGAACAAATACAATAAAACAAAGCAACCGCCACCATATATACCTGTGATATAAGGGAAACGCCAAACATTACCCAATCCTATGGCACAACCTGCTGCAACAAGTATAAAACCTAAACGTGAAGTAAATATTTCGCGCTTTATCTCTTTCATTTAAAAACCTCAAATTTTACAAAAGCTATTAAAACCAATTAATAATTTCTGCAAATGATGGCAAACTAACATTAAAGGTATTCAAGTACCCCATAATCAAAATAAAAGCAACAATAATAGGCAAAATAAAAGCTACATAGAACTTAATAAACTTTGGCAATGCAAAACCTTTTCCAGTATTTACTTCAGCTAAGAAATTCTTAAACCCCCAACCGAATGTACAAAAAATAACAAAGAATAAAGAACCAAAAGGAAGAATATTATTACTTACAATAAAATCTTCAAGGTCAAGAATAATTGATTCTCCACCTAAAGGATGTACATCTGACCAATAATTAAAGCCTAAAACACAAGGTATTGAAACAACTAAGATCACAAGAAAATTTAAAAATACAGTACAGCGTCTAGAAAGATTAAATTGCTCCATAGTTAAAGCCATTATACTTTCCATCACAGCTATTACAGTTGTCAGGGCAGCAAAGAACATAAATGCAAAAAATACAGTACCAACTATTCTGCCATATTCCATTGATGCAAAAACGTTTAACATACTTACAAAAAGTAAATTTGGGCCAGAATCTGGTTGAATACCAAAACTCATACATGCAGGGAATATTATAAGACCGGCAACAATAGCAACAAATGTATCTAGCATTGCAATAACAATGGATTCTTGAGCTAAAGAACGCTTCTTATCAATATAACTTCCAAAAATAAGCAACGAGCCTTGACCAACACTAAGTGTAAAGAATGCTTGATTTAAAGCTTGATATATAACGTTTATCCAACCAACCTTAGAAGCTCGTTCAAAATCTGGATAAAGATAATATTTTACACCTTCTAAAGCGCCTTCTAAAGTTAGAGAATACGCTGCTAATCCTACTAATAATATCAATAACAGCAACATCATTGGTTTAGTTACTAACTCAACACCTTTTTGCACTCCGCGAGCACACACTACTGTACCTGCAGTAATTACTGCAACCGTAAAACTAAGCATTGTAAAGGGATCTGCCAATAATGAAGAGAATTTTGAACTAACAATGCTTGTCATTTCTGCAACAGGCATTTGATGCATATTAGAAAAGTCGCCCTTTGCCATTGATACTAAATAATATAGTAACCAACCTGTAAGAACAGTATAAAAAGACATTAGCACATAAGGACCTAGCATCATTGGATATTTAGCTAAATGCCATTTAGTTCCACTAGGTTCAATTCTATTGAAAGCTAAAGCCACACTACGTTGAGAGGCTCTACCTACAGCAAGTTCCATCATTACGCATGGAACACCAATAATTAACAAACAAATTAAATATATACCAACAAATACAGCACCACCATTTTGTCCTGTAATGTAAGGGAAACGCCATATGTTACCTAAACCAATAGCACAACCAGCTGCAATCAAAATAAAACCTAAACGTGAAGATAATAATTCTCTCGTACCGTGGCTAATTGTATCCTTAGCTGACATATGTATAACATCCTTAATTTAGTAATTATTTTGAATAATTTTACCATAAACTGATATTTGTAGCATTTTATATGCTAATTACATTCTTAAAATAATACTTTAACCGTCATAATTAACTAATACATTATTAATAACTTTATTTATGTTGCCCCCATAAATGGGTTTAAAATCATTTTAAAATTATCTCTTCAGGTTCTGATGTGGTATTTTCATTGTTTTGGGCACCATCATTAGAAACCTGATTTTCAGTTTTAGTATCTTTGTCTGAAGTAACAGGAGTAGATGAAGTTTTATCTAGCTCAACATTTTTACCTTTGAGTTGATCTTCACTACTAATGACCTCTTTATTTGCTGAATCAACAGGAGCATTCATAGTAACAGCATCAACTACCTGACCTTCTACTACTGGATTGGCTACTACACCAACATTTTCTTCAATCTTTATATTGGTTTTATCAACTTCTACATCTTTTTTTGCAGTTTTGTTGTCAACCATAGTACTATTTACTTGAGTATTATTTACAACAACTGCAGGTGAAGGTGTTGCTTGCTTAATTTTAAACAAACCCTTTACAGGTTGAGTGTAATTACTAAAAACATAATTATAGAAAGCAATTTCCGAACGACTAAAATCCTGTTCTTTATTTTTTGAATTTGTAAAATCATCTAATAATCTTGTTTTTATAACAATAAATTTAGGATGAAAATACATTATGCCGTTTAAAACCTTTTGCTTTACATCATAACTTGGATTTACATTAGAAAAGAACAAATATGGAGCTGCTGCCGTTCTATCTGTCCATATATAATATTGAGGCATATCACCTTCAACCCAAATTTTATCATTTAGCTCTGTCTCAGAGGCAATTATATGAACCTTTTCTGCAGTAGCACTATCCCAAACCTTGCCATTTTGATGTCCTAAGGTAATAGCATTAAAACCTAACAAAAACGCAATACCAATACTCAAGCATAAGAAAGCAGTATGATTGTGCCGATAGATACCAACTTGACGACGAACAACAAAAAGGATAACACACACTGCTAAAGCACATAATGAATCAACTATAACATGAATAAATACATCAAATAGAGCCCATTCATGGTGATTCCAAGTCCAAATTAAATGTTCAGAAACCAAAAATACTAATAAAAATACAATAGTTAAAAAGCTAATATGAATATCTTGCTTTACATGTAAATAACTATGCATTAAAAAAGCTAAAGGAATAAACATAAATGGCAAAAAAAGCTGATCATAATGATCATAGATATGACCAGAAACGCTATTAGCAATTAAGGTGAAAACCAAACCAAAGGTTAAATATAATAAAAACCAAAATTTATCGTTATATTTTGCGTTTATAATTAAATTATTATCTTTGCTGTTCAATAATAACGTAAAGCCAATAACGACAATCCATAAACCTGTGCGGAAAAAGCCTACAAGACCTGCAAAAATATTAAATCCTTCATTTCCGTAACTACCGTTTTGGAAGAAAATTAAAATACTATAATAAAGTGCATCACTTACTAATTCTTTACCGCCTTCAATATAAAAATATAAGCCGAAACCACCCCAAACTATAAATAAACCAATAAACGCTGATAACGCTAACAGCAAGGCATCCTTAAAGTTTTTATTTGATCTATAGAACAAAAATAGCATTGCATACCATGCCCCAAAATATGCTCCATTGTTTAGACGAATGGACACAGCTAGTGCAAAAAGTATAGCAGGCACCATTGCTATTGACCAATTGAATCTACGGTAATAATAAAGCCACGCAAAAGGATAACTAGACATCATTGCCAAATATAAAGCATAATCCTCTGTCATATTTCCATAGTAATAACGGAAACCTAACAAAGAAAGAACTACAGTAATTGAACAAAATCGTGATAATGGACTAAAACGAAAAACTCTTAAAGCTAAATCAAGACTTATTACACCAAAAACTAAAAATAGAGTTTCTATGAATGCTATTCCAGCGTATCCACCTATGCGATAACCAAACATATTAATAAAAAAGATACCTGGTCCTTTAATATCAATCATGTCACGATAGAGTACTTCACCATTAGCCCACATTTTACCAATAACAGTAAATACTGAAGCATCGAAGCCAGGAGCTTGACCATACCATAATGGATTTAAAAAAGAAAAAGCTATACTAACCAAGCAAAGGGAAATAAGAATCACCTCATGCTCTCTAGCCTTTAGTAAATTATTAATTTTACCGAAATTCATAAAGATAAGCTCCTAAAAGCAGGAGGATTAACATCCTCCTTATATGTACTTGCTTGAAACTAGCGTTTATTTACAGCTGAAACAACTTGTTTTTTGGTAAGTAAAACAGATGTTATTGTATGATTCTTAACTTCAGCTATTTTTAAATGCCAACCATTTACTTCAATTACTGTATTAACATCAGGTAACACTTGTTCAGTTTCAATAATAAAACCCGCTAAAGTATGATAATGAACATTAGATTCAACTCTAAATCCTGTCTGTCTTTCAAGTTCATTAAGCGCTATATCACCTTGAACAAGGAATGAACCGTTTTTTAATTGAGAACAATCTGCTATTTCTGATTTTTCAGGCAAATCACCTGCAAGCTCTTCCATAATATCACGAAGCGTTGCCAAGCCTTCAAAATTACCAAATTCATCAACAACAAAAATGGTATAAATTTTTGCATTTTTAGTTTCTTCTATAGCTTTAAGTACGCTAATAGTTTCAGGAACATATAGCGGTGCATGTATGAGTTTACTAAAGTTTACTTCATCCTTATTCTTAATCATTTGCTCAAGAACTTCAGATTTTTTAATAATACCTATAGGAGCATCTTTGTTACCATTTTTATATGCTACTAAACGTGAATACTCACTACTAATCATTTGCTCTAATAGCTGATCATTAGGTAAAGTAATATCCAACATTTTTACATCAGTTCTAGGTGTCATTACAGCACGAATAGGCTGACTTGATAATTGAAGAGCTCTTGAAACTATATCTTTCTCTTCCGTAGCAAAAACGGCATCAGAAGGCGGTGCTACAATAGATTCCTTTATTGTTTGAAATTGATTTTCACTACGAGAACCTAAAATTCGCAAAACCAATGATGCTGCTAATTCTCTGTTGTCTTTAAGATTTTTTGCAAGCTTTAAACTGTTCTTTCTTGCAATTTGGTTAAATATTTCAATAAGTATTGAGAAACCAATTGCTGCATATAAATAAGACTTAGGTACATGAATATGTAACCCTTCAGCAATTAAGCTAAAGCCAATCATTAATAAGAAACTTAAACATAAAATAACAAGGGTTGGATGTCCACTTACAAATGTAGTCAAAGGTTTACTTGATATAACCATTATTCCCATTGCTATAATTACAGCAAACATCATAATAAATACGTGATCACACATACCTACTGCAGTTATGACAGAATCTAAGGAGAATATTGCATCTAGAACAACAATTTGTGAAACAACTAACCAAAATGCATGAGTGGCAGCTTTTGAAGAAGACATACTCTCTTCATTTCCTTCAAGCTTCTCATGTAATTCATGAGTTGCCTTATACAAAAGAAATGTGCCACCACCTAATAAAATAATATCTCTAACAGAAAAAGATTCACTAAACAAAGTAAAAAGTGGTTGAGTGAGGGTAACTATCCAAGATATTAAAGAGATAAGAATTAAACGAATAAAAAGTGCCATTCCAAGTCCAGTATATCTGGCCTTGTCCTGCATTTTTGCAGGCAACTTGGAAGCTAAAATTGCGATAAATACAAGATTGTCAATACCGAGAACTATCTCTAGTACAACTAACGTGAATAAACCAACCCACGCAGACGGATCATAAATCCAAACCATGTCAAACACGACTTTAGCTTCTCCTTTTTATGTTTTATTTATTCAGCAGAATGGCTTTTTTCGTGACCACCTCTATCGCTATGGCCTCTGCCGCCATCACGATTAAACGATCTACCACCTCTGCCGCCTTCACGACGACCTTCTGATGAATGCCCGAATGAACCGCCTTCACGACGTCCTTCGAAACTTCTTCCATCACGACGACCTTCTGATGAACGTCCGAATGAACCGCCTTCACGACGTCCTTCGAAACTTCTTCCATCACGACGACCTTCTGATGAACGTCCGAATGAACCGCCTTCACGACGTCCTTCGAAACTTCTTCCATCACGACGACCTTCTGATGAACGTCCGAATGAACCGCCTTCACGACGTCCTTCGAAACTTCTTCCATCACGACGACC
>CAZTNG010000091.1:0-8126 GCA_964615195.1 uncultured Enterobacterales bacterium | reverse complement strand
ATTAAAATAATTTAAACGATTATTCAAACACTACATTTGCAAATTCATCACTTTCCTTAACTCCACCTGACAATTTAATCATTAAGCGAACTTCATTTTCAGAATCCGCATAATGTAAAGCATTATGGTAATTAATGATACCCTGTTGATACAATTCAAACAAACTCTTATCAAAGGTAGTCATTCCCACTTCAGGTGACTTAAGCATGATTTCTTTTAATTTATACAATTCATTTTTCTGTAAACAATCAGAAACAGTTGGTGTATTTACTAGTATATCAAAAGCTGCTCTACGTCCTGCACTTGTCGTTTCAATTAACTGTTGCGCAATTATAGCCTTTAAATTTACCGACAAATCAAATAACATTTGACGTTGACTGCTTTCTGGAACCAAATGCATTATACGATCAATAGCTTGATTTGCATTATTAGCATGCAATGTTGCTAAAACTAAATGACCTGTTTCCGCAAAGCTTAAAGCGAATTCCATTGTTTCTCTGGAACGAATTTCACCTATTAAAATCACATCCGGAGCTTGTCTCAATGCTGATTTTAATGCAGCATCATAACTCTCAGTATCAGTACCAACTTCTCTTTGAGTAATTAAAGAACGTTGATGATGATGAACATATTCTATAGGGTCTTCTATAGTTAATATATGACCATCAGAATTCATGTTTCTATGACCTATCATAGCTGCCTGAGTTGTAGACTTACCAGCACCTGTTGCACCAACAAAAAGAAGTAAACCTCGGTCCTCCATAACCCACTTAGTAAATGATGGCGGCAAATGCAAATCTTCTGGTGTCGGAATCTTTTCTACAATTCTACGGAATACAACACCAGGGTTATTAAGTTGCCAAAAACAACTAACACGATATCTACCTATATCAGGTCTATATATAGCAAAGTTTGCTTCGCGCTCCTTATTAAATTGTTCCCATAATTCAGGTCTATCTAACATCGTCTCGTGTACAAAATCGTAAACCTCATCATAAGACAATTTACCTGGTTCAATAGGTGTTAAATGTCCATCAAGCTTACAGGCTGGTTCCAAACCTACTGTTAAAAACAGATCTGAAGCCTTATTGTCATTCATAAATTGCAGATACTTATCTATCTTTAATTGCTGTGAAATCATATTTTGTATCCTTTATCCTACAATTGAGTTTGGATCCTTTGCTTTTGATTTAGCTTCTGCCACACTAACAATCCCTCGACTAACCAAATTTTTTAGTGCCGAATCAAGAGTATTCATACCATGACTAGCGCCTGTTTGAATAATTGAGTACATTTGTGCTATTTTATCTTCACGTATTAAATTTCTAATAGCAGGAATACCAATCATTATTTCATGAGCCGCCACACGGCCACCACCATTTTTTTTCAATAATGTTTGTGAAATAACAGCTCTTAAAGATTCAGAAAGCATTGAGCGTACCATATCCTTTTCTGCTCCTGGGAACACATCTATCACACGGTCAATAGTTTTAGCTGCTGAATTTGTATGTAAAGTACCAAATACTAAGTGTCCTGTTTCAGCCGCTGTAAGTGCTAATCTTATTGTTTCCAAATCACGTAATTCACCAACTAGAATAATATCCGGATCCTCACGTAATGCTGAACGAAGAGCATTACTAAATGATAAAGTATCTCTATGAACTTCTCTTTGGTTTACCAAACAATTTTTATTTTTGTGAACAAATTCGATAGGGTCTTCTATAGTTAATATGTGGTTATGCTGGTTTTCATTAACATAATCAACCATGGCTGCTAACGTAGTTGATTTACCTGAACCTGTAGGACCTGTAACCAAAACTAAGCCTCTTGGATAACTTGCAATATCCTTAAATACAGCAGGACAATTTAAATCTTCTAGTGTTAAAACCTTTGAAGGAATTGTACGGAAAACAACACCCATACCTCTATCTTGATTAAAGACATTAACACGAAAACGCGCCAAATTTGGTACTTCAAAAGAAAAGTCACATTCTAAATTCTCTTCAAATTCTTTTCTTTGATAATCGTTCATAATATCATATACAAGATTATGAATAGTTGTTTTATCTAATGGCTCCATATCACGAACTTCCATAGACAATTTGTCTGTCGTCTTTAATTTTCGCATGTCACCATCAACACGGATCATTGGAGGAACACCAGCAGAAAGGTGCAAATCTGATGCATTGTTCTTTACACCGTATAACAGTAAATCTAGAATATCCATTAATTTTATCTCTCTTTGAAAGTAAATACTAAACTATGAGTACCATACAAGAAAATATCCAAAACATAAAGGCCAATATTGCGAAAATTACGGCCTCCGCACATCGTGAACAAAATTCTGTAACTCTTCTTGCTGTAAGCAAAACCAAACCAATCAGTGATATACTTTCGGCTTATGCAGAAGGTCAAAGACTTTTTGGTGAATCCTACGCTCAAGAAGCTTGTGATAAAATTGAGCAAATAAATAAACTAGGAATAAAAGATATTGAATGGCATTTTATCGGGCCTATCCAATCTAATAAAACCAAGATCATAGCAGAACATTTTGATTTTGTTCAAAGCATAGATCGCATTAAAATTGCTCAACGATTAAATGATCAACGACCAATTAACAAACCACCACTTCAAATTCTAATTCAAATAAACATTAGCAATGAACCACAAAAATCTGGCATTACTTATAAAAAACTCCCAGAATTAATATCAGCAATAAACTCATTCAAAAACCTAGAGCTTCGAGGTTTTATGGGTATTGCAGAAAATACTAACGATAATACTAAAATCAGCACTGAATTTGCTAGATTAAACAACTTATTTTTGGAGTTACACAAAAAAAACAAGTCCATTAATATCCTTTCCTTAGGTATGACTTCCGATATGAATGAAGCTATTATAAACGGGAGTACAATGGTAAGAATCGGCACGGCAATATTTGGAGCTAGGCAGTATTATTAATAATATTATACAATACATAACAAATATTTTACAATTTACAAACAATTATATTAAGAGAATATGATGAAACACGAAAAAATATCATTTATTGGCGGTGGAAACATGGCGAAAAGCCTTATTTCTGGAATGATTCAATCAAATTACCCTCAAAGTTTAATTACAGTATCAACACCACACCAAGACAAGGTGAATTTGCTTGTTGAAAAATTTAAAATTAATGGTACTACTGATAACTCATTAGCTGCTACTAACTCCGACATCATAGTTTTAGCAATAAAACCTCAAATGATGCAACAAGTACTAACTGAAATGAGTAGCTCAATTAATAATTTCAGTGACAAGCTTATTATCTCTGTAATGGCGGGAGTTACAGTAAATAGAATTTGCCAAATGCTCCCTGGTTGTTCTAAAGTAATTCGAGTCATGCCTAATACTCCTGCACTTATAGGTTTAGGCATGGCAGGACTATATGCATCCAAAGAGTGCTCTGTCAATGACAAAACTTTTGCTGATGAACTATTAAAAAGCTGTGGAAAAACTGCATGGGTACAAAATGAAGCAAGTATAGATGATATTACTGCAATTTCTGGTAGTGCCCCGGCATATTTCTTTTTATTTATGGAATGTATTGCCAATAAAGCAAAAACTATGGGGTTTAGTGAAGCTGATACAAGAACTATTATTGAACAAGTTGCGTTGGGATCGGCTAATATGGTTATCAAAAACCAAGAAAAATCTATTTCAGAACTTCGAGCTGCTGTAACATCTAAAGGCGGAACAACTTTTGAAGCAATAAAAGTTTTTGAAGATAAAAAGTTGAACGAAATTGTTGAAAAAGCAATAGATGCTTGCAAAAATAGAGCTACAGAAATGGCTACTCAATTTTAATTAAATGTAATATTTTAGCTATCAATAAATTCAATTAATTGATAGCTATTATTTTACGAAATGAAATAATTATCATATATTTATGTTCCAGTATATTTAATAATTTAAATATACATGTTTAATATCTTTTACTTTTATTTCTTTTAATGAATTTGGTAAAATCTCATTATAGCATTCGTTATATTTTGGGGTTTTTATGCCATTTATACTTTTTTTATACTTTATTCCTGCATTAATTTTTTTTCTCAGATTTTTAATGCAATATACTTGTTGCCCTTATTATCAACCTATTTGCAGATACACTGCTTTAGTTACAAATCCTTTTCTCAAATTATTAGGGAACAAATCTATTGATAATATCAATATATCATCTTTAATATGGATGATTATTTTAGCTGAATTGGTTGGATTTTCTATAAATTTTAATTTTATATTTGAAATTGAAAACATTGATGAAATTATAAGAATTGCTAGCATACTATTTTTAATTAATCTTGTGCTTTTAATTTGGGCTATATTCACAATTCTTAGTTACATATTAATTATTGGAGGTATTTTAAGTTGGATACCTAAAAGCGGTGTCCGCTCATGGTGTGAACTCTTTTTAAGAATGGCTTCTCCAATAACAGCTCCTTTAGATAAATTTATTCCCCCTATAGGCGTAATATCAATTTCATATTTGATTGCATTTCTTATCTTATCTATTTTAGATAGTGTCGTTATGCCTAAAATTGTTGATTCACTATTAAGATTGTTCTAATGAATGCAATAGAACTAGTTGGTAATACCATAATTATGCACTCTATAATCACACCTAAATCAAGCAAAGATGAAATTATTGGTTTACTTGGGAATGAGGTAAAAATCTCAATAACAGCTCCGCCTATCGACGGAAAAGCTAATACTTATATATGTAAATATTTAGGTAAATTATTTAAAACAGCCAAAAGTAACGTTAAAATATTAAAAGGGGAAAACAATAAACATAAAACTATAGAAATATCACATATTCAAGAACTACCTGAAAAAGTGAAACTATTGATTAGCCAAAAGTAAATTTGTAAACATTCTTTAATCAAGATATGCTTCAAAGCATATCTTGATTTAAATACTAGTCATCGTATGTCGGTAACTTAGTTCCTATTGGTCTCACTGCTACTTTATCCAATTCCTTAATTTTATTGATCATGTTCTGCCTAAGTTCTTTATTTATTGTCTTTAAATCGCCTCTTTGGGCATCTTTAAAACTTACAGGAGGTAACATCTCTAATATTATTTCCCCATTATTCCATCTATTTAATTTTATTTGATCAACATATGATGATGCAACAAAAGGTATAATTGGCACTTTAGCTAACATCGCAGTATGTACAGCCCCACTCTTAAACTGTAGCATACCCTTTCCTCCTGAACGATGACCTTCAGGAAACATCCAAATAGATAAAGATTTTTTCTTAATTTTTCTAACAATTTCTACAAATTGACTTCCTGTTTTAGAATGGTTATTACGATCAATTAATATATTACCTGATAAAAAAAATAAAATTCCAAAAATTGGTGCAAAAATTAAACTTTTTTTACCTACGCACACAACTCCTGGTTGCAATAGATTGGCAAGTAATATTATATCCCAATTTGTTTGGTGATTTCCCACAAGAATAGCAGGCATCAAAGCCCTAGCCTCTGGAAAATCTTTGCATCTAACCTTAATACCCAATATCCATTGAGCCTTACCCAACATTTTTGTCAAAATATAAACATTATTAGGGTGTCTTGGCCTCGATAAACAAACAGCCAATCCCGCTACGAGCCATACTATTGCAAAAATTCCAAGCATAATCATTCTAAAAATATAAATCATGTATCTTTCACTTTATTCATCATCAAACATAAATACTTCAGGACTAGAATCTAATTCTTGAGTCTCAGAAGAATTACTAATTGGTATTGGTTCCAAAGCCGTAACTCGTTGCAATCCTCTAGGCAATTTTACTCCTCTTCTACCTCTTTCACCAAGGTAAGTTTCTAATTCCGTAGGTTTGACAGTAAGCTTACGTTTTCCTGCATAAATAATAACAGAATCTTGAGGTCCTAAAATACAAGAAGCAACAACATACTCATCTCTTTGTACCACCTTGTCAGCTGGAATTGAAATCATTTTATTTCCCTTCCCTTTTGAAAGCTTTGGTAAATCTAATACTTTAAATAGAAGCATCCTACCTTGATTAGAAATAATCAAACAAAGAGCTGTTTCAATATCATGAATTCTCAAAGGGATCATTATTTTTGCGCCTTCGGAAACATTGATCAGCGCTTTTCCATTTGATGTACGACTTACCATATCACTATATTGACAAATAAAGCCATAACCTGCATCAGTTGATATTAGGAATAAATCATCATTTTCACCACAAATAACACTTTCAATTATCTCTCCTTGATCTAAAGTAAATCTACCAGTTAATGGCTCACCTTGAGATCTAGCAGATGGTAATTGATTAGCATCCATAGTGTATGAATGACCTACACTTGATAGAAAAACAACCTGCATATTTGATCTACCATATGCTAGTGATAAAAAACTATCTCCTTGCTTATATGACAATGTAGTTGCATCATCTAAACGACCTTTCGCAGCTCTTACCCATCCCATTGTTGACAATATTATCGTCAAAGACTCTGCTGGTACCAAATCTTTTTCTTGGATAATCTTTGCTTCTTCTCTTTCAACAATATTACAAGAACGTTCATCTCCATAAAGATTGGCAGCTTCTTGTATTTCCTTTTTAAGTAAATTTTTAAATTTAACTTTTGAATTCAAAAAACCTTCTAGGAATTCTTTTTCCTTAATTAATTCATCATACTCTGCCTTGAGTTTCATTTCTGATAGTCTAGCTAATTGTCTAAGTTTAGTTTCTAAAATATATTCAACTTGAACATCTGTTAAATTAAATGTTTGAATTAATACTTTTTTAGGATTATCTTCTTCTCTGATTATTTCAATAACTTTATCGATATTTAAAAATACAGTAAATAAAGCATCTAGAATATGAAGTCTACTTTCAATCTTTTCTATACGTTTTAACAATCTTCTACGGACTGTATTAGACCTATATTCCAACCACTCAGTTAATATTGTAGGTAATGACTTAACGGCAGGATTCCCATTCATACCTAAAATATTAATATTAATCGGATAAGTAGTTTCTAAATCAAGTTTTGGCAACGCAAAAAGATGAGACATTAATTGATCTAAGTCTACCCTGTTAGAACGCGGAACTAATATTATTCTACATGTGTTGCTTGTTTCATCTCTTATATCAGTTAGCATTGGCAATTTTTTAGCTGACATTAATGATGCAATTTTTGCAACCACATCTGAACTAGATACTTGGTAAGGTAAAGCTGTAATAACAATCTCTCCCTTATCTATTTCATAAACAGCTCTCATTCGAATGGATCCCTTACCAGTCTCGTACATTCTTTTTATATCTTCATGAGATGATATTATTTCAGCTTTAGTTGGATAATCAGGACCTTTTACAAATTGCATTAACGAATCAACTGTGGCAGTTGGATTATCAATTAAGTATATGGTGGCATCAGCAATTTCGTGCACATTATGTGGAGGAATATTTGTTGCTATTCCTACAGCAATACCTGAAGTTCCATTCAATAATATGGTTGGCAATCGAGAAGGTAAATATGCAGGCTCTTTAAGAGTACCATCAAAATTAGGAATATAATCAGTGCAATCAAGATTTAAATCAGACAATAATACTTCACTAAATTTTGCTAATTTAGATTCTGTATATCTCATGGCAGCATAAGATTTAGGATCATCTGGTTGCCCCCAATTACCCTGCCCATCAACTAACGGATATCTATAAGTAAAATTTTGAGCCATTAACACCATTGCTTCATAACATGATGAATCGCCATGAGGATGATATTTACCTAATACATCACCCACAGTTCGTGCTGACTTTTTATATTTAGAAGCAGGATCTAGTCCCAACTCACTCATTGCATATATAATTCTTCTTTGAACTGGTTTTAAACCATCACTCACATGTGGTAAAGCTCTGTCTCTAATAACAGCCATAGAATAATTTAAATAGGCAGATTCCGTAAAAGATTCTAATGGCATTTGTTCAACGCCATCCAAACTCATTTTCATTTTGTCCATTTAATCATCCTTTATATTGATTTTTATCTGCTTATTATAACTTTTTATGACACTAATTTGAATGATTCTTTCTCTGAATTTAAGTAAA
>CAZTNG010000090.1:0-8221 GCA_964615195.1 uncultured Enterobacterales bacterium | reverse complement strand
AGGGACCTATGTTTTAATGGTAGGAATTAACTATGATCTGACAACTAAAAAGCATGGCTGTAAAATTCAACGTTTTTATGATGAGAATTAGCAATAATAAAGAGGAGTATAATCTGCAAAAGCAGATTTTAGAGAGGGGATGCGGTGCTAACTAAAACTTTCGTACTTAATATTATTTTCTTTACACCAAATAGCAATACTTTTACCGCTACTGATTTTAGCTATGGCAATTCCGTATAAATTAATAAGATCAACCAAATACTTAATATTTTTAATTTCTATTCTATAGCAGTCAGCAATCATTTTTATATTTAAATGTTCTTCTTTCAAAAGTCTATAAATTTCAATTTTGTCTTCATATGTAAGTTTCATAAATAATAACCCCAGTAGGTTGTTCAACTTACTGGGGTCACTGCATAACTTAGGTGCTTTTTAAAATTTTTATGTTAATAAAAATTAGCAATCTGTAGTAACTACAGTTACAGTAGGATTAGTTGTAGAATTTTCTGGTTCAGTGTAAACAATACCACAACCCTTAAAATTAGCTGCAGCTGTACCTGTTACTGCTGTAACGCCTTTTTGGTAAATTGCAATAGACTTTGGAGCATCTGTAACAAGAGCTACATAATTCCAATCTGCAGTAGATGCATCAGATTCAACCTCTATTGTTTCAGAAAGTGAATTTAAAATACCTGTAGCAGCAGCTTCTGGACGGCCATAAGCAAGAGTAATTTTGTTAGCTGCTTCAGCGGCAGTAGAACATGTTGTACCACTAGCACAAACATAAGCATTCGCATTACCTGTAGCAAGCTTATCCTTACCACCTAATATAGCTTTACTATAAGTCATACTAACTGCACTCTTAACAGCACCTGCCATGCCATTAGCAGCACTTATTCTAGCATCAGTCTGTAAATCCATGAACTTAGGCGCAGCTGTTGCTGCTAAAATACCAAGAATTACGATAACAACAACTAATTCAATTAATGTAAAACCACTTTGTTTTTTCATATTTTTATTCCTTCTAAAGCAATTACTTAATAAGTGCTAAAGTTTGTACCATAATACCAATAGTCATTTCTCAATAAAATGATCACACATCAAAATATTTAACAAAATTTAAACTTTTTAATGATTTTGTTAGCTACTCTATATTTTTATCATGTTTTTATCAACTAAAAATCTTTTATTACACAAAAGTTACCCATGCTTTCTTTTTGAAACCTTTGCATTAACGACCTCATCTTCAATTGTAATACCCATCTTTGCGAGCTCCATCTTCTTTAATTCCTTGCGCATTATTTTTCCCACATTGGTTTTTGGCATTGAATCTATAAATTCAATGTGTTTTGGTACTTTGTACGCAGTTAAATGTTTACGACACAAGGTCTTTATCATATCTTCTGTTAAAGATTTATTTCTTCTAACAATAAATACCTTCACAGATTCACCACTATGGCGACTAGGCACACCTATAGCTGCTACCTCAAGGACGTTAGGATGTAAAGTAATTACATTTTCAATTTCAGATGGATAAACATTAAAACCAGAAACTAGAATCATATCTTTTTTGCGGTCAACAAGCTTAATATATCCATCAGAGTTTGCCCAACAGGCAATATCTCCTGTTTTTAAATATTCACCATCAAAGGTATTTTTAGTAGCTACTTCTCTTCCATAGTACCCCTTCATTACCTGTGGACCTTTAACTAATAACTCACCTGGTTCACCAATTTTTGTAATAATTTCTCCATTTGTTCCCTTTATTATTACACTCGTTGAAGGCACTGGTAGACCAATAGTGCCATTATATGCAGGTAAATTATATGGACATACTGCTACTAATGGTGAGCATTCAGTTAATCCATAACCTTCTAAAATATGTAATCCAGTGTGCGTAAACCAACGCATTTCTACACCTTTTTGTACAGCAGTACCACCACCTATTACTAATCTAAGCTTAGAAAGATGCATATTACAAAAATCTTTATTATTAATGAGAGCATTAAATAATGTATTTACTCCAGTCATACAAGTAGGTTCATACATTTTTAATTCTTTAACAAATGATTTGATGTTACGAGGATCTGCAATTAATAATGAGGTACCACCAATATGCATAAAAAGCATGCAATTAACAGTCATCGCAAAAACGTGATAAAGCGGAATTGCAGTTACAACAAATTCATTGCCTTCCTCGAGTACAGAGCCATACATACCACAACATTGTTCTATATTTGCTAGGATATTATGATGAGTAAGCATAGCACCTTTAGCAGCACCGGTTGTACCACCTGTATATTGTAAAAATGCTAAATCCTCACGATTGACCACAGGTCTTGTATAAGGATAATTATCACCTTGTGCTAAAACATTTTTATATGCAACTGTATTAGGAAGCTTAAAATGTGGAACTAATCTTTTAAGATACTTAACGGCAAAATTAACAATAGTACCTTTTACGGTACCGTAACTATCACCAACTGAGGTAACAATAATATGCTCAATTTCTATTTCAGATAAGGCTTTTTGCACTGTATGTGCAAAATTTGAAATAACTACAATAATTTTTGCTTGTGAATCATTTAATTGCATGGATAATTCACTAGCTGTATACATAGGATTAACATTTACAACAACACAGCCTGCTAAAAGGGATCCAAACAAAGCAACAGGATATTGTAAAAGATTAGGCATCATCAATGCTATGCGATCGCCCTTTTTAACCTTAAATTCACATTGCAAATAAGCAGCAAATTTACGTGCCTGAGTATCAAGTTCAGAATAAGTGATACCATGCCCCATGCTAATATAAGCAATTTTATCGCCATACTTTTCACAAGAAAATTCAAACATATCCAATAATGAATTAAATTGGCATGTATCAACTTGTTCAGGAACATCCATAGGATAAGATTTCAACCAAGGTTTAAATTCTTCATTATTCATGAATTACTCCTATTAAATATATGCTTTGAATTATAAGCATAATCTTCTATATACTATAAATTCTCACATATTTTTATTTAAAAAATGAGTTTTAACGCACGAATAGAAAGAGTTTTTCCTAGAATTTACATTATTAACTAGTTCATTATTAACTAATAAATAGTTAAATAAAAACTTTATTAACAATATAAAAATGATAAATATAGAATTATAGACAATCTCGATGCCATAAGGTTAGAATTTATCATTACAGGTAAAATACTGAAAATTAAATAATAATTATTTATTTTGCTGCTCACAATAATTATTAACTATATGATTTAATTTCGTCCACGCACCATTTACAAGATTTACATACCTATTATGTATTTCTTGATTTACTGAATAGTGATAGTGGTAATTGCCAACACCTTTCCATATATCACCACCTGCTTTTTCTATTTCCCTTCGAATGAGGTATCCCATAGCCCAAATATTACGACAAGGGTTTGTTTTCATATCACCTTTGTCTAAATCAAAACGACTAATCTCACCTAGACGTACATCATTTATCTGAGCAGGTCCACAATCTTCTGTACCATTTCTATTGGTCATACAACGACCATTTACATCACCACGCTCCACATAAAGAATGGAATACAATAACTCCTCAGGTAAATCAAATTGCATTGCTGTCCACTGCACACAGTGAGCATAAGGTTTATAACGTGACATTGTTTTTGTATTGTATGCAATCTCTCTCCAATGACCAACGCAACTAGGATTGTTTGTAGCTTTGACAGGAGATACTAGGCTAAACATAAATATTACAAAAAATATTGATAAAAAATTACTTATTTTCATTAGCAATTATCGCTTCCTGTAAAACATTAGCCACAGCGTTAAGTTGTTCTAAGCTTATTGATTTATTTACTACTCTTACTTTACCAAAATCCATGTCGGCAACTTTTGGTTCATTTACCACTTCAGCCTTAACCTCAACATCACGTCTTGAATTTCGAGATTTAGAAGTAACAATCATGTTTGTTATTCCTGTATCACGTTGTCCATCATTAAGAGGAGATTTTGCTGTAATTTTTATTCTTCTTGCATAATCAACACCAGGAGAATCATCTGTTTTTCCTAAAACAAACTCTAAAGGCTGTTCATCGCCTTGCAAATAAATTTTTAGCTTTGCTAATTGATTACCATTAGCATTACTTTTTATGGTTATATTTTGGCTTGTATCATCTAATTGAGCAATAAAATTAGAATTAGAAACAACTACCTTTGCTATTGGCCAACTAACATCCATTCCATCAGTAACTGAAATATGAAGTAAAGATCTATCCGCTACATCAAATTTCAAACCATTACCACTAATATAAAACACATCTTTTAATTGTACTATTTCTTTTGTGGTTGGTTGTTGAGCAACACTAATCTCTGTTTTTGTGGGGATTTTTCGTGTAATTCTAATTTGAGGTTCATTTTTAACTACAGCTTCATCCAAAAGCTGCTGTTTTGTTTTATAGCTTGTCAGTGTATCCCCTAATTCAGGAGGTGGCAAAGGTGCAGAGAATTCTTCTTGGGCAAGTAAACAAGGCTCAATTAACAAACTTACTAAAACAATAAAATTAGCCCTTAAGACTTTAGATACCAACATTTTGAATATTTCTTATTTCGTATTTTTGGGTACTATAACGAACATTAAAGATCATAACCTTACGTCGTTCGCCATCTAGCTCTACCTTGATTTTAGCATTCGTCGCAGCTCCAGTTGGTACAATCACAAATGTATTTTTTGTATCACCATCAACTAAAACAAAAGCTCTTTTATTTGACACAAGAAAGCTCTTAATCTTCATGGCTTCCCTTGTTTTACGATCCCAAAAGGCTAAAACAGTCTCGCCACGAGAATAAACAATTACCTGCATATTAGGAACGTATTCATGAGAGTTTTCGATCTGATTCATTAACGCTGTAGTTTTTTGTTTTCTTTTTGCTGCTTGATCAACATATGGATCCTTTTCAGCTTCGACAACTTCCATTCTCTGCTGCTTTGTTCTATATGTTGTAAGTGTATCTCCTAACTCTGGAGGTGGAGTTGGTGCAGAAAACTCCGCAGCAACTGAATCAACAGCAACCAGCGTACAGAGTATACATAAAAATTTAACAAAAATTTTCATAATGCACTTATCAATAATCCGCTTAATACAATAGAGTTAACGAACTCATATACCAAAACTTTAAATAAATCACATAAACACTACTCAAATTTTTGAGCAACATCTCTAGAATGAGCATTTTCTTGTAAAGTCGTTTAAATATCAAGCTTAAAAGAAGATAAATGATAAATAATATAAACTTGATCGCAACTAGAAAAATTCTTTACTAAAAGTTAAAATACTAACAGTAAAACATACAAAAAAACGTCAATTTCCCCAAAACTAAAGCTAACTATCACATAAATTATAACTTACTATGCATATTTATACATTATAGTTTATAATCTGCCAAATAAATATGTCTTGTAACTAATAGTTTTCCAATTTTGGAGTATATTAACATGTTGGTCAATATTGCCTGTCTGAAAGGTAACTCTGAGGAGTTAAACAGAGCAAAATTGCTTGGTGAGTTTCGTGAAATTGATGTTACCAACACAGATCCGATTATTGCAAAAATTACAGAAATATACAAACACCCTGATTCCCCTTATCCTCGTTTAGGTACAGTTAAAGCTACATTAGATGGTTTTATAGTACCTCAGATTGGTGACTGTTTTTTTTGGGTAACAATAGATCAAGGTGGTCCTATAATCCTAGAAGATTTTGGTTCAGGCAATGATAGATTAGACCGCTTTAATTCTATTTGTAGACAGCAAATGAGTAGAGGCGCTAGCATATGGGCCTTTGCTGAGCTCTGGAATCAAAGTCACCATAAAAGTAGTATTGAAAGACTAGTAAGTTATTATGTCCATAATGTTACAAGTCAAATGTCAGTTTCGGCATATGCATCTTGGTTAGGTGGTCGTGGCAATTTCGTAAGACTTCCTGAGGATCATAGTAAAGAAGACACCTACTGTGTTGGAATTGACATGAGCTTTTTAGATAATTCATCAAATCTCGTAGGACTTTTAGAAAATCATATCTGTAACAAAGTTTTTAAAGGCGATTTATCTAAAAATGACCAACGATTCATTCATAAATTTGTTGTTGAATTTGTCCTCTACAAAAGTATCGATACAAAAGCTATAGTTTCAAAAAATGATGGCATTACAGAGAGCCGTTTTGAAACACTTTGTCGTGATATCACAAATATGTATAATAAAATAGCTAGTAACGAAAAATGGAAAGCAGAATTTTCAGCCAATAAGCGTAATATAAAATAACTAACCATTTTATGGTTAATATGGTTAAAAAACTTTCAACTAATTTTTTAAAGTCAATTATTCATAATTGACTTTTTTTGTAAAATTAATCAATTGAACGTTGCGCGTTAATTGCATCACAAGTTTCATTACTTATAACAATTTCCCTAATTACTTCTCCCTTAGTATCTAAATAACGATACTTTAAAGCAATAATTCTAGGTAGTAAATATCGACTATATGTGGCAATTTCACATGTTCTTGAAATTCTATCAGTTGTATAACTTGCCTTCTTTATATCATCTTTAGAATCAATATCAAAGCTAATTACCACAACATTGCCATCTTCAAGAAACATTTTTGGATTCTTTTCAACAGGTAAAAATTTCTCTTCAATTCTTTCTAAAGCATATGGAATAAATTTAGTTTTCAGATAATCTTCTGAAAGTATTGCATCCTTTTGTTCCTCGTATGCAAATACAAACTCATTATCAAGACGTATTTTTTCTCGACTTAAAAGCTTCTTTTCAACTAAATATGATTCGCCACCTGTGCAATTTAAAAAAGTTAACTTCTTGCTGAAAAAATCACGTTCTCCATGATAAAACTCAAGCTCAACATCTTCTAAACGATGCAACACTGCATCATTTAAAGTAATTTGGCAAAACAATTTTATCACCTTATTGTCTTCAGGAGTTCCATCTAGATCTAAAGGTCCAATACTATCTGCAACACCTATTTCATAAATTAAGCTAGAGCTATTTGGTGCGGCCTTCACTGCACGTAATAGTAAATAAGGACTAAGCTTTTGAGGCAACTCATATACACTATAAAAATATGGAATATACATATTTGTTAAGTATTCTGAAGTATAAAACCGATCCGCTGTCTTCTGTTGCTTACGGCGTAAAGCATCTAATACAGGAGTCTGAGTAGTGCTTGAGGTTTGATCTTCTTGCTGTGCCAAAGGTTCTGTAGGGACATCAACTGCTGAATTATCTGAAGTAGCAACCTCATTCGTTGGCTTTACTTCTTCCTTTTTGATGTCTTTATCAGTACTTTCTACATTATTTTCTTTTGCATCGTTTTTTGGTTGAGGCTGATTCTGAGGTAAATCATTTGCTGCTTTAGGATTTTGTGGGATAGATTCTTCTGTCTTAGCTATTTCACCTTCTGATTTTTCTTCTTCCTTAGGCAAAACTTTCTCTTCTGTATTTTCCTCTTTTAGAGATTGAGTATCAACGACCTCTGCGTCTTCTTTTAAAGGCTCCTGGTTCAACTCATTTTCAACTGGAGTAGCCAAATCAGGAGTAATAGACTCCTCTTCCACTGAAGCTTTAGGAGTTGATGAGGATAAAATATTTGGAACAGGGGCTTCCTCCTCCTCAATATCTACAGCTGAATTTTCAGTAGATTCTGTACTTAAAGAAGGTGCTCCATCAATAGGCTCGTCTGCAGCATATATACTATGAGAAAAAAAACTAATAAAACATAATATACAAAGCCTAGCCAGTATTCGCATCAATTATTCCTCACACATATCTGGACTGTATACAATTGTTCTTTCAACGTCACCTTTTGAATTTTTTAAAAGTCCTGTAATTTCTCTTACTTTAGCAATCGGTGCTTTTTTTGCAATAACTTGACGACAATAATTTTTCTCTAACCTATCTAAGCCTTTACTTTCTAGTTCAATACGAAGTAATTTTGGAAGTTTATAGTATTCTTCATCAATTGTTGCATTAACTATAACACTACCATCATTTTCAATTGTTACGTCAGTGATTCTACCAGTACCAAACTCATAAGGAATCTTTTTACTATATTGTTTATTATAAATTTGTTTGAGTTCCGTGGCGGTGTAATATCCATCAGAAGACAATGCAAATGTATTACTTGACATCACAATAACAGGCAAGGTCG
>CAZTNG010000089.1:0-8285 GCA_964615195.1 uncultured Enterobacterales bacterium | reverse complement strand
TCATCAATAATGTCGCAATAATTACTCTAAAGTCAGTAGCTACAGGGTTTTCTTCAAGCAATAAATTAATGCATTGCTCTTCAAGTTCATCCTTTATTTTGGAAATTTCACCACATTGTCCAATGATTATACTATCGTTAGGATTGTGTAAAACATTCATAGAAGAACTAATAGAATCATCACATAGATAACACATTTTTGTGAGACTATCTTTTAATTTTTCTAATTTCTTATTATAGCTATTTCTCATTTTAACCAAATCTCCCACTAATATAATCTTCAGTTTTCTTTTCCTTAGGTGTGGTAAAAAGCTGCCTAGTTTGTCCTTTCTCTATCACTTCACCTAATAAGAAAAACGCTGTTTCATCTGAAATTCTTGTTGCCTGTTGCATGTTATGAGTAACTATTACAATAGTGTACTTATCCTTTAGCTCCATAGCCAAATCCTCGATTTTAGAGGTTGATATAGGATCTAATGCCGAAGTTGGTTCATCCATTAGTAACACATCTGGCTCAACGGCTAAAGCACGTGCAATACATAATCTTTGTTGCTGGCCTCCTGATAAACCTAGAGCACTAGATTTCAAACGGTCCTTTACCTCATCCCATATAGCTCCAGCTCTTAATGACTTTTCAACTAAATCATCTAGATCACTCTTTTTATGAATACCATGTGTACGAGGACCATAAGCTATATTGTCATAAATAGACATTGGAAATGGATTAGGCTTTTGGAATACCATACCAACTCTTTTTCTGAGATTATTAACCTCCATATTTCTGATATTACATCCATCAAAAAGTATTTCACCGTCTATACGGCAACCTTCAACTAAATCATTCATGCGATTTATTGATTTAAGCAACGTGGATTTACCACAGCCTGAAGGTCCAATAAAAGCAGTAATTTGATTTCTACTAATATCCATATTGATATCTTTAAGAGCCTTAAATTGGCTATAATAAAGATCAACGTGATTTATATTAAAAATGCTACCCATTATTACTTACATTCCTTTTGTTAATTTTTTACTTATAAAACTTGAAAGCAGGTTAATGAACACAACCATTATTAAAAGTACTACTGCTGTGGCATAAGCTTGTTTCATATACAACCCCTCAGAGAGTAAAGCGTACATATGAATAGCCAATGTTCTACCTGAATTTAACAAGCCATCTGGAATTCCTGCTACAGTTCCTGCTGTATAAATCAAAGCTGCTGTTTCACCGACGATACGTCCAATACCCAAGATAACACCTGCACTAATACCTGGAATTGCTGAAGGCAAAACAATTTTAAATATAGTTCTAACCTTTCCTGCTCCTAAGCCATAGCTACCTTCACGAAAAGAATCAGGAACAGACTTTAAAGCCTCTTCAGTTGTTCTCATAATTAAAGGCAAAATCATAATTGCCATAGTAAAAGCACCAGCTAATATGGAGTAACCCCAACCAAAGAATAAAACGAAGAGCAAGAAACCAAACAAACCATATACAATTGAAGGGATACCTGATAATGTCTCCGCAGTAATACGCACTAATGTAACTAATTTATTGCCTTTAGTTGCATACTCTACAAGGTAAATTGCCGCAAACAACCCTAAAGGTAGGGCAATAATAAGAGCAAGTAGTGTCATTACAATGGTATTTATGATGGCCGGCATCATGGATACATTTTCTGAAGTATATGTCCAAGCGAACATATCCAAACTTAAATTAGGGATACCTTCTAGCAAAATATACGCTAAAAGAAAAACCAAGATTCCTATAGTTAAAGTTGCACAACCATATACTAAGCAAGCTAGTGCTAAAGAAATATAATCACCTTTATAGCGTTTCATGAATGTATTTATATTCATAGCTTTTTCTTTCCTTTAATTACACTAAAGATCAGATTTATAAGCAGAATGAAGACAAACAACACAACCGAAGTTGCTATTAATGCATCTCTATGCAGACCTGAAGCGTAACCCATTTCCAAAACAATATTTGCTGTTAGTGTTCTTACACCACTCATAACTCCATCTGGAATTATTGCTTGATTACCAGCAACCATGATTACTGCCATAGTTTCACCAATTGCACGGCCTACACCTAAAACAATTGCGGCTAGTACACCTGATTTAGCGGCTGGCAATACCACAAAAAACACTGAACGTTCATGACTTGCACCTAGAGCCACCGCACCTTCATAATAATTTTTAGGTACAGCTCTTAATGCTGCTTCAGAAATACCAATAATAGTAGGTAAAATCATAATACCTAATAGAATTGCTGCTGTGAGAACCCCTTTACCACTTCCTCCAAAGAACTGTTGTAAAATAGGAACAATCACAACTAATCCAAAGAAACCATACACAATTGATGGTATTCCAGCTAATAGATCAACTATAGGCTTCAATAGATTACTTACTTTTTTAGAGCAAAAAAATACTAAAAACACTGCTGTCACAATTCCTATTGGTACACCAATAACAATTGCACCTGCTGTTACATAAATACTGCCTATAATCATAGGCAATATGCCGTATAAATCATTTAAAGGACGCCAAGTAGTGCCTAATAAAAAGTTTTCTGGACCTATATTAAATATTGTTGGCAAACCATTAACGAATAGAAAAAAGCAGATTAATGCAACCGACAATATTGAAGAGCAGGCGGATAGTAAAAATACTACTCTCATAATCCGTTCTTTTAATCCATTCATGATAATCTCCTAGTTATGCTATTTTGCAAATTAGGCTCAAGCATTAGCTCAAGCCTATCATATATGCTACTTAGCTAAAGCTGACCAATCAGTAAGATTACCCATGTAGATATCACGTACATTATCAACAGAAAGATTATCAACCTTATTTTCTTTATTGATAATTACAGCAATACCATCTAATGCAATAACTAAAGGAGTTACACCTTTAGCCTTTTCAGCTTCGGTGATTTCACGACTTGACATACCTATATCTGAAATTCCTTCTATAACAGTAGTTACACCTGTTGTACTGTCACTTTGCTGAATTTCTAGGTAAGCCTTAGAATTAAGCTTTAAATAAGCTTCTTTTAATGATTCCATTACTGGAGTTACAGATGATGAACCTGCAATTGAAATTTTACCTTCAACTTGAGAAGGTTGATAATCAACTGCTGAGTTCATTGGGACATACCCTTTTTTAGCAACAATTTCTTGTCCTTGGTTGCTAAGAATAAACTTTATAAAGTCCTTTACTAAAGGATTGCTCTGTTCATTTTTTAAAACTAAATTAAATGGGCGACGAATTGTATAGCTTCCAGACATTGTGTTTGCAACAGTAGCTTCAACGCCATTAATTTTTACAGCTTTAACATCATTATTTAATGAACCTAGTGAAATGTAACCAATTGCATTCTTATTTGAAATTACTGTAGCAATCATAACTGAAGTTGAATTTGTGATTTCAGAGTTTGCTGTTGTCATATCAACCTTTTTACCCTGCTCATTTTTTTGTTCTACGTGTGTTAATTCAACAAATGCCCCACGAGTACCAGAGCCTTCTTCACGAGAAACCACTGAAATCTTATCACTACCACCACATGCTGTTAAAATTGAAGCCGCCATAATTGTTGCAGCTATTGATTTAACGATTTTTTTCATTATTTTATATTTCCTTGTCTTAATTGGTATTTAAAGTGTAAATAATGAAAGTTAAAGACTGTTAAGGCGAATGTTAAGATTAAGTAAAATGTATATTTTTGCTTATAATTTACACTAACAATGATAAAAATAACCATTTTTTGTGTAACTAAGCTTTTAGTTACATAAACAATTTAATTAAAACATTTTTGGCGTATTGTTAAATATCTTAATATTTTTATGAACGATAGTCGTTTTATGTAAGCAACAAGAAGATTTGTAAAACAAGGTATTTTTATATAAAAAAACATCCTTAATTTTTAAGGATGTTCTTGATTGATTAAAGCTATATAAATATAGCAATATTAACTAATTACACTAATAGCTTACTCTATAATAAATGAATCATCAGCAGATGTGTCTGAGGTTCCTGCAGGAGCAACCGTTGTATTTCCTATTGGATCTGCAACAATGGTGCTATTTGATGTATTATTTACAGGAGTTGTGTTTACAACAGACTGCTGAATTGTTGTAGGTTGCTCAATAGTTGTTGTTTCTTCATAATATATTGGTGCATTTTCAGATGTATTGCTACCAGCAGATGAAACCTCGGCATTACTTCCTGTATTTGAAGATGCCGCACTGCCATCATCCTTAAATATTTGAGAAACCTTTGAATCTTCAGTTATGTAATCAAAAACCTTTACTACCTTTTTAACACCACTAATCTGGCGAGTAACATTTATTGCTCGATTAGCTTCACTTTGGGTAACAACACCAATTAAGTAAACGATACTATTCTCAGTAATAACCTTAAATCTACCTGAATTAATTTCTTTACCAAATAATAATTGAGTCTTAACCTTAGTGGTAATCCAACTATCTTCAGTCCTCTGACCCATCAATACAGGTTCGATATTTTCAACTTTAATAATTACTTCTTTTACTTGAGGAAGCTTTGAAATTCTATCATTGATATAACTTAAATATTCTTTATCACGACATTGACCAGTAACTAAAACACGGCCATTTACAGAAGTAGCTTCTAGCTTACTTGCATTATAAATTTCACGATTATTACTTAAAATATTTAAGCTTTTGAGCTCAATACTTTCATCATCGATCATTGTACCTGTAGTACGAGAATCACTAGCAACAATAGCACTAGTACCTACAGCACCTGCAGATAGCAAAGCAACACAACCTGTATTACAAGTTAATGTAGCTAAACCTACAAATAGCAAGGAAGTTAATTTTTTCATTTATCAAGCCTCTTCGAAACTAATATATAGTGCATTATACCGCAAACAGCTTTAGTTTCAATGCACAAATAATCTTATAAATTTTTAAACTAATATATGAATTTATATTTAACTAGTTAAATGTAAAAGGCCTTGTTATGCAAGGCCTCCTAATATCAATTAAATAATAAAATATTACTTATTCTTGGTAACGACAACTATCTACGGCGTCATTATAAAAACGATTTAATTGCTCTTCATTATAGGACATCTTTGACAAGAGACCAGCAGCTCTTGAGGAACCATTTTTTCTTAAAGCGTAAGTAAGCCAGCCAGCACTCCTATCCAAACTTCCCTTAGAAGGCATTAATTTATGCCCTAAAAATAGAGCTGCTTCTTCGTTGTTTGCGCAAGCAGCCTTTATAAGTAATGGTTCTGCAGTTTCAACAAGATGCTCAGGTATATCTTTACCTCTAAGTAAAAGTACTCCTTTTAAATACATTGCATCAATGTTACCATTACTAATAGCCTTGTCATACCATTCTAAAGCTTTAATTTCACTAGCCTCAAAAGCCAACCCCTTTTCATACATAATACCTAAAAAGGTTTGCGCTAAGGAATTCACATTAGAAATGTTTTCAAAGATCTGCGCTGCACCTTTGTAATCTCCTAATATAAAATATTCTCTTCCTAAATTTGCACCAGCTACAGCTAATCCTAAACTATAGGCTTGACGGTAATAACGTATACTTTCATTGATTTGATTCAAATCACTAAAAATTTCACCTAATCGTGCACAAGATTCAGCTTGGAATGGATTACTATCCATAGTTAGTGTCTTATACCAATATATGGAATTATTTATATCACCTGTTCTATCATAGGCTTCTGCAAGCGTAAAAACTCCATCAAGAACGCCACCTTCGACAGACTGCTTTAAGTATTTAATAGCCATTTTTATATTTTTTGGCACACCAATACCTTCATATAAAATCATGCCATAATTATAAGCAGACTTAGCATCTCCTTCATTTGCAAATTTATGGAAGGTTTCAATGGCTTCTTGCTCATTAGTACTTTTAGCTCGGCCAGAATTAATCATAGTAGCCTTTAAATATTGAGCTTCTCTATGACCTCTAGCAGCAGCTTTTGATATATATTCAAAGCCTAAATCATCATTTCTGACAACGCCAATACCCTCAGCATACATTTTGCCTAACCAAAATATAGCCTCTAGATAATTTGGTGATATTTCCAAAACCTGAGATACAAGATTAAAGCATTCAGTAGAATTTTGTTCAACAGCAATGCCATTTAGATACATTTGAGCTAATGCTAAGTAAGCTTCTGGCTTTCCTGATTTTTGAGAAATTCTTATAAAATATAGAGCTTCTTTGTCATTTTTGGCTTGACCATAAAGGCCATTAGTATAAATGTTATAAAGCAAGAAGGCCGCATCGGCATCTTGCTTTTCATTTGAAAGCTTGCGCAAAAGGGTTACACCCTCCTGCTCAGATTGAATGGTTCCTTTATAAAGTTTAAGCTCAGCGTTCAACATTGATATTAAATTATTATCAACCTTATCTTGTAACGACTGTAATAAACTCTCAGCTAAATTTAAATTCTCTGAAGTGCCTAAACCTTCTATATAACACTTAGCTAATAATAATTTAGCCTCATAATTCTTTTCATTATTTGCTTCTAGCTTAACCAATCTGAAAGCTTCTGCAAAATCAGAAGTACTAGATAAATTATTTAAATATAACTTAGCAAGAGGTAGTCTAGCCCTTAAATCCCCTGCTTTTATAGCAAATCCATAAAATTCTACAGCTGAATCGTATTCATTACGTAGCTCATAATGATTACCTAATTCATACGCTGCATTTTTGTTCTTATACTCGAGAGCTTTAGCTAAATAATCAATACCTCTCGTCGTATCTTGCTTTAAACCTTTACCATAAAGGGACATAATTCCTTGGTAATAGCAAAACTCAGAAGGAAACTTGTCTTTTATCACTATTCCCCAATGAAGAGATTTCTCATACTCACCTATATCATAGTAATATTTTGTTAAAAAAGACGCAGCTTCTACAGAACCTTCATTAGCAGCATCAAGGTAAATATCTTCAACCTCTTTTAAGTTACCACCTCTTGAATTAACCTCTATTTGAGCTGTTTTAGCTTCTAAATAAAGTTGATCTGCACCTTTACCACAAGCTGTTAAGCCTCCAATAGAAACTAATATTGCACCAGCAAGTACTGATAGATGTAAAAATTTTGTGTTTTTCAAAATTTGACCTTACTCATAAACTACTTTAGCCAAAAGCTTCATTACACCTAAGCTTTAACTATATAACTGAAAATTTACACTTGAAATTAATTATTTATAAGAATATTAAAACATACTACTAATTTGCAAATAACGAAAATATACGTTTAATGAAACTACATTGCAAATTTTCTAGTATATGTACTACCATCATTAGGAATGTTTTTAATTACTACATCAAAAAACATTAGTGCATTATTAGGCTCAGTTTTAGAATTTCCAATAAGTTTTTCTTTATTGTCATAATAATAAGTTACGCCATCCATACCAACAATTGACGAACCAATTAAAACATTTTCTGCATTAAAATATACAACAGAACCATCGCTTGCGATTTTTGAATAACCAATTTGAATACGATCATTATCAAAATACTGAGTTATTCCATCCTTAGTACTTTTGGCCATAGCAACCAAACTACCATCTTGATATATTTGCTTTCTACCAAGCATGTCAGATTTTACCTGGTATGTATGAGCATATGATGTTCCCGCACCTAACATGATCAATGCTGCTAATGTTGTTAATAATAATTTTTTCATTTAAGTTTTGTCACTGTTTGTTTTAATATTCATTATTTATTGCGTGCATAATAAAACAATTTTACAAATAAAACAGTTGTTAACATCGAAATTATTTTACTATTTCTAACAATTTAGTGATTTTGCTTACGATTTCATACATCATTTTCACAGAAAATTAATAACTCTATAAAACTAAAATATATCGTTAAAGAATATTTACTTTATAAAATAAAATTATCTTCAAGCATGATGACGTTTTATAATTATAAAAAAGCTGTAAACTTTTAATCAAAAACTTTATTTACAGAAAAACTGTAATAAATCTTTTGCGGGCTAAGACATCTTTAACAATCTTTATAGATTATATAGAAGTTTTTTCTATTAAGTAAATCATGAAATTCTTGAAAATTATATGGAAATACACAATTACCTACTGAACTAAATGGTTCATGTCCATCTGCAAATTCAATATTAAGACTCCACTTCTTCTCTTCTATAATATCTTTACTATTATAGCTTTTATGCCATTCTCCAATATTGAGCTTTTTAAGTTCTTCAAGAAAACACTCTTTATTGCATATATA
>CAZTNG010000088.1:0-8464 GCA_964615195.1 uncultured Enterobacterales bacterium | reverse complement strand
TATTGTTTATGGAGTTGCGCGTTTAATAAAAGTGAAGCATTGTTTTTATGTTATTTAAACTAGTATTATCTTTATATGCAAAATAATAAATCATTAATCACAATTAAAATGTTGTCAAATTGCCATACTTATAATTATTTATTATAATATGTAATATAAGGATTGTAATTTTTAGTAAATATAGATTGTGCAATTTGTAATAATCTAAAATTTATAAAAAGTTTTTTCAGAATTTATTTGCCCATATGCGTGGGGTTTGAAACTAAAAAGCAATTTTAAATTGTTTTTTTTAAAATGTCCCTTGGTAAAAATATTAGGTACAAAAAGGAGATTAAAACTTTAAATATGAGGATTAACTACTATGATGACAATATTACTAGCAATTGCTTTATGGTACTTTTTTGACTATGATTAATTATAATCAACTACTAATTTGTACCAAATTAAAAAACCGGTGTTTTTAATGCCGGTTTATTCTTCCAACTTTGGAGTTTTTGATTTATATTAGATATTCTGTAGTTTGCTTATGTGAATTTTTAACATAAATTTATTTTTCTTGTACATAGGTTAACACATTACAAATGTAGACCTTATTTAATATTTTCGTACTGAAGTTATTACAACACCTTCGATTTCACAACACATTTCTGCAATAATTTCAATTGGTTTAAATAGTGGGTTCGCTGGAACAAGACGAGGTTTTGGTTTTAGCTCTAGATATTTAACTGTATATTCTCCGTATATGGAGGCTATAACAATATCTCCTGCTTTAGGTTCTTTTGCACGATCTATTATTAGATAATCACCAGGTAAAATTCCAGCATTAATCATAGATTCGCCTTCTACTTGAAATATGTAGCAAGAATTAGGATGGGGAATACAAAACTCGTTTAAATCTAAACTTCCATCTATGTGCCCACCATTAGGAGCCGGAAATCCTGCTTGAATTTTTTCAAGCGAAACAGGGAGATCATATTTAGCGTCATGTTCTCCAAGTTTGGCTTTAGCAATTAATTCAACTTCTGACATATTTAATCCTAAATTACACAATTATAGATTAGCTAAATTAATCTATAATATTTAACAAAAAATCTTCTTTATGATGCATTTTTTATGTTATTAGCTTTTGCCGTTGCTCTAATTTTATCTATGTCAGGAACAAACCAAGCAAAAATTGCTGTAAATACTACAGCTATACATATGGTCCACATGGTATATACAAGTCCATAATTGTCACCTATATAACCTAAAAGAGGAGATGTTATACCTCCGAAGGTAATACCTAAACCTATAGTAATTCCTGAAGCAAATCCTACATGATTACATAAAAATTTTTGACCTAAAACCATGGAAACGCTAAGTGTACCATAGATACTTAGAGCAACAGGAATAAGTGCAATTGTTGCAGCAGCATAGTTTCCGCAAAGGCAGAATACTATCATGCATGGCACAGCAATAGCTGAGCTATAAAACTGAACTTTTTGAAAACCAATCTTATCAGCTAAAGCTCCACCAATGAGACTGGCAAAAGCTGCACATGTTGCTATTATTGTAAGGTTTATACTGGCTGTTTGTGCTGATAATTCAAAGCGTTGCATAAAGTATAATGGTATGAAGGTTGTAAGCCCAAAAAGCACAACTGATCTAAAAAAAATCATTAGTGTTAATAAGCCAAAGCCAGAGTAGCTTTCTTTTTCATTGGCCTCATTTTTACGTTTTTGGATTTCTCTATTAGAGTATTCAACATATTTACTATTACGGCAAAAATAAATTATTGTTGTAATAATTGCGGGAATACCAATTACTAGGATGCCTGGTAATCCTAAGAGATAGGTTGATCCGGATATGAGCAAAGGACCTACTGCAAAACCTAAATTACCACCTACAGAGAAAATGCTCATGCCTTTGCCTTTGTTTGCTCCAGAGGAAACGCAGTTAGCCATTTTACTACCTTCAGGATGAAATATGGCAACGCCAACACCCATAATAGTAATAAGCGCAAAAAGTAGATAAAAGCTATCAAAAAATCCAATGAACATTAATCCTAAACCAGCTGTTAGCATACCTACACCCATTAAATAAGGTCTAGGTTTCAAATCACTTATATATCCAAAGACTGGTTGAATGATAGAGGAAATTAATGTCGCTGCTAGCACTAACAAGGATACCTCAAGATTCGAATGCAATATACCATGTGCAAACATAACAGCTAATGCTGCGCTTAACGATCCTTGACAGATATCTGTAGCAAAGTGACCAAGCATAAGAAGATAGTTTTCTTTATATTTTTTAAGATGTTGTATCATTTTTGTATCTTGAAAATAATTATAGGTAATCAGATTGAAATTTTAGCTTTTTAAATCTTGTTTATGGAAGTTAAATATCTGAAGTTGATCACATTATAACACGTGCACAATTTTTTAAGTAGTAAGAATTTTAAGCAAAGATAGTCATTGAATATTTAATTGAATTTAAACATAAAAACGTATGTAAGATTACAATAAATATTATTGCAATAATATTTTATTTTCAATTAATGTGCGTCAAGTTAATATTTGTTATGTACTTTTTTATCTATAATGCTCAATGTGGAAATACATAGAACAATTTTGTAGAAGGTTCTATTATACTTGACTATATAACAGTTAGATTGCAACAATTTTATTATGTAGTAGATGTTTTTATATATGGATTTTGAGTTATGCGTAAATTATTAATACTAGGTGTGTTAGCTCTTTTGGCATTTTGCTATTGGTTTTTTGTATACAATAAACAGACCCTAGAGTCAGAAAAGATATATGGCAATGTTGATATTCACCAAGTTAGTTTAGCTTTTGAGACTTCTGGAAGAATTAATGCTATCAATTATCGTGAAGGGGCAAAAGTTACTACTGGTCAGGTTTTGGCAACTTTAGATACTAAAGAATTAGAATTAGAATTAGCTGCTAAAGAAACGGCTTTAAATCAAGCTCAAGAAAATTTACGTAAATTAAAAGCAGGTAATAGAACACAAGAAATTGCAACATCTTTAGCAAAGCTTGATGAAGCAAAAGCACAAGAAAAGCTTGCTAAATTAACCTTTAAACGAAAGAATGAAGTTTATGTTAAAACTAAAGGAACAGGCATTAGTCTTGCTGAGGTAGATGAGGCTAGGGCATCGTTAGAAGTTGCACAAGCTACAGTACATTCTGCTGATGAGCAGTATAAGCTTATGAAGGAAGGTTCTCGTGCCGAAGATATTCGTTTAGGAGAAATTGCTGTACAGGCGGCAAAAGATAATATAAATCTTATTAAACATGAGTTGAGTAAAGCTGTATTAGTGGCACCTCAGCCTGGTGTCATTAGGACACGTTTATTAGAAGTCGGTGATATGGCAAGCTCACAAAGTGCGGTTTTTGCCTTATTATTAAATACTCAAAAATGGGTTAGAGCTTATGTAGACTACAATTCTTTACCAAATGTTAAAATTGGTAAAGAGGCTACTATTAGTTTTGGTGAACGTGGACAGCTAAAGGGTACTATTGGATATATTTCTTCTGTGGCAGAATTTACGCCTAAAAATGTGGAAACAGAAGAGTTGCGTACAAATTTAGTATATGAAATTCGTATAGATGTAGAAGATCCTGAAGACTTACTCCGTATGGGAATGCCTGTAACAGTAGAAATTGGGCAATAATCATGAGCTTCGCAATAAAAGCAGATAATATAAGCCGCAGTTTCAAGGTAAAAAAGAAGATAATTTCAGCTTTAAAATCAATAAATATTGATGCTAAACAAGGTGAAATAACAATGTTAGTTGGCCCTGATGGTGCTGGTAAAACAACTTTTTTACGTATGTGTGCTGGTTTACTAACTCCTGATGCAGGAACATTGGAGATTTTGGGGTTAAATGCTGTCAAAACCCCTTATTTAATTCAATCTCAAGTTAGCTATATGCCTCAGCGTTTTGGTTTATATGAGGATTTAACTGTTGCTGAAAATCTAGATTTATATGCGGATCTTTATGGTATAAGTGGTGACGATAGGCAAAAAAGAGCAAAAGAGCTCTTAGAAATGACGGATCTTACACGTTTTCAGCAGCGTTTAGCCGGTAAACTTTCAGGCGGAATGAAGCAAAAGCTTGGGTTAGCTTGCACAATGCTTAGTAAGCCCAAATTGCTTATTCTAGATGAGCCTTGTGTTGGTGTAGATCCATTATCTAGAGCGGATCTTTGGTCAATAATCACACGCATGGTAAAACAAGATAAGCTTACAGTATTAGTTAGCACTGCATATCTTGACGAAACTGAGTATGCAGAAAAAGTTTATGTTTTTAATGAAGGTGAGTTATTAATTGGTTGCTCTCCAACAGAGTTAAAGGCAAAAGCGTCAAACAGAACTTTTGCTGTAACTCCTTTAGCTGACGATTTACCAAGAATTTTACAGGCTTCATTACTTGAGAATACTACTAATGTCTGTGACGCTGTGCCTTTATCTGGAAAAATTAATATTACGCTTGCTCCAGGTGTGAACCTACAGAATTTAGCTATTGAGCATCAAGTTGCTACTAGAGAGCCTTCTGCTGAAGATGGCTTTATGGCAACATTTAGAGAGCGTAGTGGTGAAGGTATTCATCTTTCAGGTAGTGTTCCAAAAATTAAAGCACAATTAAATTCTGAAACAATAATTGAAGTATCAGATTTATTAAAGCTTTTTGGTGATTTTGTAGCAGTTAACCATACATCGTTTACAGTAAATAAAGGTGAAATATTTGGTTTGCTAGGTCCAAATGGTGCAGGTAAAACTACTACATTTAGAATGTTATGCGGTTTAATTCCAGCAAGTTCTGGTGTGCTAAAAGTAGCAGGTTATAATTTACGTACTGCGCGTGAGCAAGCGCGTGCACGAATTGGCTATGTTGCACAAAAGTTTTCTTTATACTCCGACCTTTCTGTTTTAGATAATTTAAACTTTTTTGGTGGTGTTTATGGATTAAGAGGTAAAGCTTTAAAAACTAGAATTTCTGAAGTGGCCGAGGAGTTTGAGCTTACTGAACATTTAAACTTCAAAGCAGGAGATCTTCCTGGTGGTTTCAAACAGCGTTTGTCCATGGCAACAGGAACAATTCATAAACCTGACATCTTGTTTTTGGATGAACCAACCTCAGGTACTGATCCTATAGCGCGTCGAGTGTTTTGGTATTTGATTACATCTTTAGCTGCTAATGGCACCACAATTATTATCACTACTCACTTCCTAGAAGAAGCTGAATATTGTAATCGTATAATGATTCAAGACGCAGGTACTATGATTGCTTTGGGTACACCTTTAGATGTACGTCGACAAGGCGGAGAAACTGAGAATAAGCCATTAAGTATGGAACAGGTTTTTATAAATATTGTGATGAAATCAAGAGAGTCTAAAAATGAGTGATTTTTTTAGAAGATTGCGAGCCTTAACTAAAAAAGAGTTTCATCAACTATTGCGTGATAAATCAAATCTTATGCTTGGTATTGGTTTACCAATTATTTTAATTTTTATATTTGGTTATGGTATATCTTTTGATATTAGAAATGCTAAATTAGGTGTAGTTGATTTAAGTCATAGTGCAAATTCTGTAAAGATTGAAAGGGCAATTAATGCATCAACTTATTTGCAAACAGAACCTTTTACATCTGTCATTGCTGCCCAAGAAGCGATGAACAATCAAGAAATTGAAGGGTATCTTACAATTCCTAATACTTTTGAAAAAGATATTATATATGGGAACATGGAGTTACAACTGATAGTTGATGGAAAAGATCCTAATAGAGCTCAATCATTGTATAGCTATACTTTAGCAGCTGCATCAACAGCGTTGACTAAGGATAGTTCTGCTTCTAATAATGGAGTTACTGTTGTTTATCGCATGTGGTTTAATCAAGCTTCAAGTTCTACTTGGTCAATTGTTCCCGGTTTAATAGTGTTAATTGTTACGATTGTAGGTACATTTTTAACAGCTCTAGTTATGGCTAGGGAATGGGAAAGAGGAACGCTAGAAGCAATTTTTGTAAGTCCTGTAAGGCCTATGGAGATAATCTTAGGTAAAATTATTCCGTTTTTTTTGATAGGTTTATTAGGATTAACATTATGCATGATTGCTGCTTGGCTATTGTATAGTGTGCCATTAAATGGTTCCATAATAATTTTGTATTTAATATCCATGATTTACTTACTTATATCGTTAGATATTGGTTTATTAATATCTTCATTAACACGAAATCAATTTATATCGTGCCAGCTTTCAGTAGTAGTCAGCTTTATGCCTTGTATTATGCTTTCAGGTTTTATATTTGATTTGCGCAATGTTCCTACAGTGGTTAATGTATTAGGTCATATTTTGCCTTCGACATACTACATGGAAATTATTAAGACTATTTACTTAGCAGGTAATTATTGGCCATTGATTATTAAGGATGCATTAATATTAAGTTTCTATGCATTATTATTGATAATATTAACTGTTCGCACTACTAAAAAGAGCTTAGATTAGGATTTTATATGACATATTTTATGATGTTGCTTAGTTTGTTAAAAAAAGAATTTTTAGCAGTGTTAAAAGATAAGTCTGCAAGAGCTGTTTTATTGATTCCAACAATTATTCAAGCCTTACTATTTGGATATGTAGCTACCTTTGACATTAAAGAGGTTAATTATGTCTTCGAAGATCGTTGTGGGGCAAAAGAGGTCAGTGATCTAAAAGCTATGATTGATGGCTCAGGCTTTTTTAAAGAAGTTTATGTGAACAATGATCATGAAAAGGCGGTAGATTTAATAAATACTGAGTCCATTCTAATGATAATTGGTGTGGAGTCTGATTTTGCAGATAATTTAAAAAGCGGTTTAGGTGCAAAGCTACAGGTCCTAGCAGATGGTCGTAATAGTACAACTGCAGGCACTGCATCACTGTACTTAAATTCAATAGTGCAACGTTATAATGAGCAACTGTACAACGGTAATGCAAAATCATTAACGATAAAATACCGTGCTTTGTATAACGAAAATGCGATCACAAAGTGGAATATTGTACCTTCTTTAATCGCAACATTGAGTTTGATTCAAGTAATAATGTTGGCAGCATTAAGTGTCGCCCGTGAGAGAGAAAAGGGGACTTTTGAGCAATTATTAGTTACCCCATTGTCGGCGACACAATTAATAATTGGGAAGGCTGTTCCTCCTATTATTATTGGTGTTGTTTTATCTTCTGTTATTTTGTTATTTTCTTTATTTTGGTTCAATATTCCTCTACGCGGATCCTTAATAGGTTTATATATTGGTTTAATTGCATTCTGCAGTGCAAGTGTGGGTATGGGATTAGCTGTTTCTGCAGTTTCAAATAACATGCAACAAGCAATGCTGTATGCTTTTGTATTAATGGTACCTTTAGTTTTATTATCTGGACTAATGTCTCCTATTGCTAATATGCCTGATGCTTGGCAGTATGCAACTTATATAAATCCACTGCGTTATGCTGTAGATATGTGTAGACGCATATATCTAGAGGGAACACCTCTATCTGAATTGGCTTATGATATCATTCCTTTATTGGCAATTTCAGTAGTAACCTTGCCATATGCTAGTTGGCTTTTCAGAAATCATATGAGTTAATTAGCTTGAATATTATGAAACAATATAGGCTTTGTCTTTTATGATACATAATATTTAACATATTATGTTATGTGGTAATATTGGAATGTATTTGTAATAGCAAAGCTTAATAGTGGTGAATAGAATGAAATGTCCTCATTGTTCATGCGAAATTAGTTCTAACGATGAAGGACAATATTGTCATAGTTGTGGAGCTAGTCTTGAGAAAAATTCGGAAGTGAAAGAAATGAATTTTGCTGACACATGGAATTCTAAAAATATTGTATATATGGTTTTTGTTATGCGTTGCCTTATGTCTATTGGCATAGTTTTTACAAGCCTGCAAATCTGTTCATCATTAGTAAATATTATTGCCTTGTATATATGGCCATTAGTGTTTGTTATAAATTATATGTGGATTAATAGAGCTGTAGCTTATGCAGCTAAAATTGAAAACACCAAAGTATATTATGATCTAATAGCAGTTAGAATTATATACTTGATTTTTATAAGCACCTGGGTAATTGCAATTATAACATCTATTTTAAGATACAGCTCCTATTATGGAGGAATGGATGACTCTACAATATTTTCAGTTATACAAGGAATCTTGGTGGATTATACAAGTTTAGTAGAACAGCTAACAACTAAGAATGTTAACATTTTTAATATTCTTTTAGTTCTCTATACTATATTTGTTCATATATATGTAATATATGTTTGGTCTAAACTTAATAAAATAGTTAAACAAAATCTATCTAATAATTGATATTTGATATTTTTTTAGACCCGTAAAACACTCCCAAAAAGAGGCTTCGTGCATATGTGTGGGTAGATGAAGCCTCTAAACCTACCCTTT
>CAZTNG010000087.1:0-8471 GCA_964615195.1 uncultured Enterobacterales bacterium | reverse complement strand
CAAAAAATACTCATATGGCTAAAAAATCACTCTATTAGTTCTACAAAATCTCTTGTCGTAGTATTGAAGATGCTTTTTAAATTTGCTGAAAGCAAAGGTATTAAGGCTCCTCTAGTAAAAATTAAATATCCTAGTAAAAACATAACATCAAATAATAATAAAATTGAAACGATGTCAGAAAATGAAGTAAATACATTAACTAGTGCTTTATTAGATACAATATCCAACTGCAAAAGTTTAGGAATATTACTTGTACTAAATAGTGGAATAAGATTAGGTGAGCTTTGTGGAATAAAGATTTCAGACATAGATTTAAATAATAAAACATTTAGAATTGATAGAACTATTCAACGTGTATATGATAATAAATTGCATAAAACAGTACTAGTCACTCAAACACCAAAAACAATGCATTCTTGTCGTGAAATCCCAATTTCTTCATCTATGTTTTCAATAATCAAGAATTTTGTTAAAAACAAAGATTCTTCTGCATATTTAGCGTCTGGTACCCTGAAAGCTATAGAACCTAGAAATATGCAAAAATACTACAAAACAATACTTATAAAAAATCACATTAGGTATGTAAAATTTCATGCACTACGACATACATTTGCTACAAGGTTAATAGATAAAGGAGCTAATGCAAAATCTGTTAGTGAAATATTAGGACATTCATCAGTAAATATTACACTTAATTTATATGTACACCCAAGTATTGAAAGTAAACGAGAATGTATTGATTTACTTTGTAACAAAATTTATACAGATATTCATAATAATTGAACTTAATTCGCAAAAGATGAGTTTTTAATCAATTAATTGTTGAGAATTAGCTCTATAGGTGATATCGTCAAACCATTCATTCACTGATTACTATTAAACATGTAATAATCAGTTAATTCATATCATGATTTTGCATTATTTCCATTAAATCATATGAATATAAACACATAAATTATCTGGATAAACAATATGTTAAAATATGATATCATTATTATTTTAAATTATTGGTGAGATTAAAGATTCAACATCATATACATTGAATTTAAAGTTATTTATTCCTTTAATATTGTATGGCTAGACTAAATTATAATATTTAATTATTGAAACATTTTTAAATAAAACAGGGCATTGAAATTATCACTGCCCTGCTTTTTTATAAGAAAATTGATCAAAAAATTAAATCTTATAACCTTTAAGTCTTAAATTCATAGTTTCATTCAATTTATCAGTATCTATTGCACATTTACTCTTTATATGTAATTTCCATGTACCAGATGCGTTGACCTTTTCTTGATAAAACATATTAGAAACAAGGTATGTTTGTTTATTTATATCAGTTCCAATTAATAATTTATCATTATCATAAGCTAAATACGATAAATATGATTTCATAATACTACTAGTATCATTTGGAGAATCAAGCGTTACAGAGTAATTAGTGTCAGCATAATACAAAAAGTTAATCCACTCCTCAGTTGTTGAATCTTCACTTATCTTGCAATTTGCATCTATGTCTTCGTTACTTCCCATTGATAAACCATGTATATTAACTTGAGCTGTTTCTATCTCAATTGATGAATTCAAGTCAGATAAAGTCCCTTCTTCATCTTGAATTTTTAGATCACTAAAAGTGCATTCATAATCACCATTTGTTCTATCTGTAAGTTCACAATTTGGTGTAGATGTACTTACTATATCTAATGGTAAGTTCTTTCTTAAAGCGCAGCTACTATCATTATCACAGTTTTTAGCTAGTCTTACAGCTTCTGAAGCATCTACAACACCAAAACCATACATACCACTATAACGATTTCCTGCATTATTTGCAGTCCATCCTTTATAAACAACAATGGAATCAATAATTTTAGAATCGTAAGCTAATGAAGGGAAGGTTAAATCGTTTCTTGCTGTTTTCGCAAGAATATATTTAATTTGAGGTATTGTAAAATCCTTATTAACTTGTTTTATCAAGGACACCACTCCACTTACACTTGGAGTTGCTGCTGAAGTACCATTCATTCTAGCTGTATAATTACATGTTTTATCTATTGAAGTTCGCCAAATACTATCATCATCATCAAAAGGAACAGGATCCATAGCATTCCCCAATATATCGACTGTTGGTAATTTAGAACAATCATAATGTGTTTGAGTTGAAGCTATAGCAGCAGAATCACCGTATCTTCCTGTACCATACTCTCCACCGAATCCAGCCACCCATAAAAAATCACCTGTTGATGAATAACTTGCTTTAATCCCCTTTGCATTCACAGCGCCAACAATAATTGATGCATGATATGTATTTATTGAATCAGTTTGGTTAGACGAACAATCAACGTTATACTCTGTACACTTTATTGAAGTTACATTCGTAACACCAAACTTTTTACGTAATGTATCAAAGTTAATAGCATAATCGTTACCTGCAGCTTTTATAAATGGAATATTTTTTTTATACAATTCATCTAAATAGATATAATCATCATCTGCTAATACGACATAAAATGATATTCCAAAACTTCCATTTATAAGATCTGTTTGTTCATTAGCTAGTATATAAGGTAAATATTGAAAATCCTTCTGAATTAACTTTGCATCATACACGGAAAAAGGAACTGAATAGACCTTCGCATCAAAAGCTTCGCCTCGTACACCAAAATTCTCCCCACTAGCTGCTATAATTCCTGATACAGCCATGCCATGAGCCGAACGATTCTTTTGAAAATCTTCGTAACTTAGGCCTGAATTAACCATAGATAAATCTAATCCACCACTGAATGTTGGAGTAAAAATATTGTCCTTAATATCTGCATGCAAAATATCTACAGGATCATCAACTACCGCTACATGTACATTTTTACCAGTAATTGGTTCATTATTTTTGTCTAACTGTTGCCATGCACCAAATATGTTTAAATCAAACCCTTTTAAAGTTGTTTCTCCACGGAGAACTTCATGAACTTTGCCATTGTTATACAAATGCCACTGATATTGCATAAGTTCATCTTTTGGTGATAAATCTACAGTTTTAGTGGTTGTAGCGCCATTGATATCCGTAATCTCAAAAGTTTCTTTTATTGGGAATGTTATCTCATGGTTACTTAATTTATTTGTGTCAAAAGTATAAGTCCATGACTCAGAGGTATCTTCAGCACTTGCTGCTACATTTGCAGTAACAGTACCATAATTAGCTGTAATATTAGTTGCATTCTTAGTGTTAATAGTAAAGCTAGAGGTGGTAAACACATCATTATTTGCAGTATTTACAAAATCAAATGTTGCCACACTATCATCACCTGAAGAACTACCACCACCTCCACATGCTACTAAAAAGGCGGAAGAAGCACCTACTAAACCTAATACTTTAGCAATTGTTTTTAATTTTAATTTCATCTGCTTTATCCTTCTTATCAATATGCAACACTAGAAATACCGAATTCATACATAGGAACTACCTTTAAAACTCCGTTTGTATTTTTCAAATCTTCAATAGTATTTTCCCAAGAATCATAATCTTGCACTTTTACATGATAAATATCTGTACTTCCTAATTTCAGCGGATTTAAAGATGCAGGGATACATTCGACACCAGTTTTACACTTAACGACCAATGTGTCATAAATTAAATAATCTTTAGCTTTTGCTGTATCTACATAAGCAATTACGCCTTCAGGCTTTTGTCCTTCAACTATTGTTAAATTTCCAACATTGCCTAAAACTCCAGCATCGACAGCCATTGGAACAGTGACATTCTGTTTTGCATTAGATTTAATTTCAAAGCCATCGGTATAAATTTTTGTACCGTTAGTTTTTTCTACCACAGCTTGTGCTAGAGAGGTGCTTAATAAAATGGCAGAACTTATTAAGCAACATAAATATGATCGTTTCATCTTTATTACCTTATTTTTATTATCATCAATTTTTCTATTGCAAAACATAATTTTTAAATTTTACAATAGCTCTTTATAAAATATTATAGTTAAATTTTTAATAAAATATGATAGCTAATACTTATTTGAGAAAATACTATGAGTTCACTAGCTATTAAATGTTAATTATTAGATTTATATCTAATACTATTATATTTAAGATAAAGAAACAATATTTTTCCCAAAATTATTCTGATACAACTTAAATTAAACAAACCATATTTGTTATTTATAAAACTTAAATATGAATTAAAAAGGCTAAACTCCTAGTAATTTTGGAATTTAGCCTTTGAATAAAGTAAATTATTTATATTGAATTTACCTCGGCACTACAATCTTGCGCCTTTGGAATATTTATAATTTAGGTGTTTCTTAAACTAATTATTGTAATATTAAAATCCTGCTGCTAAACCATCACCACGAACATCTGTACCACCTTGTAACACTCCTGTTTCCTGATTTACTAGTATAGCTCCTGCATGTCCCATTGTATCAGTAAAATCTGCTACAACTTTTACTGGATGACCACGTTTAGCAAGATCATTAACAACAGATTCTGGAATTCTACCTTCTAGCTTAAGATCATTACTTGAAGCACCCCATGTACGACCATATAACCATCTAGGAGCTGTAATTGCTTCTTGTGGTGTTAAACCAAAATCTACAATACGAGTTACTACTGAAGCTTGAGTTTGAGGTTGTCCTTCGCCACCCATTGTGCCATATACTAAGTAAGGCTTGCCATTCTTTAAAAGCATTGCAGGATTCAAAGTATGGAATGTTCTCTTATGAGGTTCTAAATGATTTACATGACTTGGATCTAAAGAGAAGAAACTTCCACGATTTTGCAACAGCACACCTGTATTACCAGCAACTATACCAGAACCAAAATCATGATAAATACTTTGTATTAATGAAACAGCGTTACCATATTGATCCACTGCACCAATCCATACTGTATCCCCCTTAGGATCAAGTGGTTGTTTCTTGCCTGCAGCTTGCTTCATACTGATTCTTGCAGCTTGATCTTTTGCATGATTTTCAGATAATAAATAATCTAATGGAATTTGCACAAAATCAGGATCTGAAAGATATTTATCTCTATCAGCAAAAGCTTCTTTTGTTGCTTCTATAATAAGGTGATAATAATCAGCTGTGCCTTCACCTAATTTCTTAACATCATATTGATTAAGAATATTGAGTATTTCTAAAGAAGCCATACCCTGTGTGTTAGGTGGAAAATTATACGCTACAGTATCTCTATAATTTACATGAATAGGTTCTACCCAATCTGCATGATGTTGTGCAAAATCAGCAGCTGTAAGAACACCACCATTTTTCTGTAAATCAGCAACTATAGCTTTAGCAATACTTCCTTTATAGAATTCATCAACACCCTTTTCAGATATTAATTTGAGTGTATTTGCAATCTCTGGTTGCTTTAAAATTTCACCAGTTTTGTAAGGAGTACCATCTTTTTTAAGAAATGTTTTTTTAAATCCATCAAAACGCTGAAGATCTCTAAATTCTTGATCATTAGGATCTACATTTACCTGTAGCCAATATTCTAATGAAGTATTTACAGGGAAACCTTTTTCTGCATACAAAACAGCTGATTGTAAATTATCACTCCATGAAATTTTAGAGTTCATGCTCTTTTGACTATATTGATAAGCTTCACTCCAACCTGATGGTACACCAGGTACAGTGTTAGCTGCTAAATACCCTCTTGATGGTATTTTTTCAACGCCCTGTTTTTTATAAAAATCAATACTAGCTTTTTCACCTGAGCGTCCACTTGCATTTAAAGCTTTTAGCTCTCCTGTTTTTGCGTTATATATTAACCAAAAGTTATCTCCACCCATTGTACACATTTGAGGATATACAACAGTCATAACAGATGCTGTTGCTATAATAGCATCAACAGCAGTACCACCTTTCTTAAGAATATCAATACCAGCTTGCGTTGCTAAATAATTAGGTGATGTAACCATACCATTAATTGCAATTGGATTAACTGCTTGTGAGATAGTTTGTGTGTACTTCACTTGATCTTCTGCTTGCACACCAACAGAACACATCACACAACACAATGTTGCAGATAACACTGTCATTTTTATTTTCATTTAAAAGCTCCTGACTTATTGGAAATAATTTTTGTTTTATTTACCTTTTGCAGATTCTGTTCCAATGAAAAAACATGCATTTAAACCTATAATTAAGCCGTTTTGCTAATATTTTGTACAAACACAACATAATTAACCATATTTATGCATCATTATGGTAGATATAAAATTATGCTCACAAACATATTGCACCATTTTGTTTATGACATATTCTAAAAAAAATACATTTAATTTAAGATTTAAAATATTAAGAACATTTTGAATTTAGCATTTTTTAGCAAAGTATTCACTAGCTTTAGCTAGATTATGTTTATAAAAATAACATTAAAATATAAAAACAAGAACGTCTAGCTTTACACAAAATACTCTACAAAAAAAATATTATAAAAGTCACCAAACGATTTGGAAAATAAGTGTTACTGTTGGAATTAATTAAGATAAAACAAATAAAAAATGAGCAAAAAAATCATAAATATAAATAATGGTATTAGTTTTTTAGTAAATGATAAAACTAACACCTTTCATTTATAGCATCCCCTTATAAATTGTACAAACTTATTAGGAGACGCTAATTTTAACGCTAATTAAGTAACTATCTATCACAAGGTGCAACTAACACCAAAATAGAACGTCCTTCAAGATAATAATTATGCCCAATTTTTGGTAAAGGCTTTGCTGATGCATGAATATCCTCAGGAGGAGGTAATGATGTATCTACAATTCTCATCCATCTTTCATCACCCTTTAATGGGACATCCGGTAACTTAATATGTAAACCACCCCAATACGCATTCACAAACATATAATAATAAGCGTTATGACTGTCAGAATATACCGTTAAGCCTATTGAATGTGAAGAATCACTCCAATCTGGCATGTTTGGTTGTACACCATGCCAAATGATCTGATTTTTCTTAATGGCATCAGCAAGAGAATACACAGCACTAAAAGTAAGTTTCCCTCGAGAAACTCTATAGCTTAAAAGAGAACTTGTAAAATTAAACATCTCCTCTTGCATCTTAGTATGCTGCCAATTTAAATAACTAAGCTTGTTATCTTGGCAATAAGCATTATTGTTACCTTTTTGCGTGCGTAGCACTTCATCTCCCATGAGGATCATTGGAGTTCCCATGGAAAACAAATTAAGTAACATAAAGTTCTTAGCTTGGCGTAAACGTAAAGCATTTAATTCAGGATTAGTGGACTCACCCTCTACCCCATAATTTGAACTAAAGTTAGCATTGTTACCATCTCTATTTCCTTCACCATTATCCATGTTATGCTTTTGCTCATAACACAACATATCCCATAATGTGTAACCATCGTGGCAACTAACAAAGTTTATACTCTTTTGCGGATCAGCTGCATGAGTATTATAAATGTCAGGACTTCCTAATAATCTATTCACAAATTTGTGAATCATATTATTGTCACCTTTTAGGAAGCAACGCATATCATCACGGAATTGACCATTCCACTCACGCCACTTTGCACCGGCCATACGTCCCACTTGATACAATCCACCTGCATCCCATGGTTCAGCAATTAGTTTTACATCTGAAAGCTTATAATCAGAATCTATTGCTAAAGTTGTTGGCGGATCATTTAAAGGCTCACCATTAGTTGAACGGGATAAAATACATGCTAGATCAAAACGGAATCCATCAATATGCATTTCCTCTGCCCAAAAATGCAAACTATCATTAATGAGTCGTTTTACCATTGGATGACTAGCATTTAAAGTATTGCCACAACCTGAAAAATTTTTATACCCTTGATTTTCATCTAAAATATAGTAGGCTTCATTATCTAAACCTTTATAACAATATACAGGACCTGCAGTATCCCCCTCTGATGTATGGTTATAAACTACATCTAAGAACACCTCTATTCCGGCTTTATGAAATGCTTTTACCATGTCGCGGAATTCATTAATTGGGCCGTAAACATCCTTATTAGAAGCATAATCTCCATGGATTGCAAAAAAGCCCATAGGACAATAGCCCCAATAATTCATTTTTCCGGGTAGAGCATCATATTTATCGTATTGAAATACTGGCAATAACTCAACAGCATTTATACCTAGTTCAACTAAATAATTAATCTTTTCAATAACACCAAGATACGTTCCACGAATCTTTTCAGGTAGTTTCGAACTAGGATCTTTGGTAAATCCTGCAACATGCATTTCATAAATTACATTACTGCTAAGTGGATGGTGAGGAGATAAATCTTCTTCCCAATCATACTTATGCATATCAACTACAACATTCTTTGCACAAAAAATTGTATTAGAACCTACGTAACGACTAAACGTGCGATTATAATTATCAGGGAATATAATTCTACGACCATATGGATCCAAAAGAACTTTTTGTGGATCAAAAATGAATCCTGGGCTTTTTACCAATAA
>CAZTNG010000086.1:0-8728 GCA_964615195.1 uncultured Enterobacterales bacterium | reverse complement strand
TTATCGTAATTATATTACATATATAATAATGTAATTATAATAAATATATATTTTTTTTGTTTGTAATAGCTCTTTCTAACTATTAAAAAGACCGGGGATATTATACCTGTTATGTTTAATTAAGATGTATTCTTTAATAAAAAAATTTGATGTAGAGATAAAAAATGAATTTTGGATTATGTTTTTAGTGCTTTATCACTTAAATCGATTATTAAAAAAATTTTTTTACTTAGTTTTTTTATTTATATAGTAAATCATGTTATTTATATTTTTTATTTAAATTTCTAAGGAATTAATTGATGATATTCGTAAATGCTGCCAAGTTATGGTTGGAAAATCAAAAGCAATATATAAAACCGTCAACTTATGCTAGATATAACGTTGCACTAGTTAATCATCTAATCCCAAAATTTGGTCTTTTGAATATGAAAGATCTAAATTTTATTGAATTACAAAAAGTTGTGAATTATTGGAAAATTTCTGGAAGATTAGATGGTAAAGGAGGTTTAAGTAGTCGTTCAATTAGAGATTTAGTTGAAATATACAAACAAATTGTTGTTAATTATTATAATAGTATAGGTATTCCAGCACCTTCTTGTAGAATAAGAGCTGGCGTAAGTTCATTACCTAAGAAACTTAATGTATATTCCCAAAATGAATACAGAACATTTATAAATTTGATAAGTAAAAATGATTGTAGAGTAGCTCTTGCTGTTACGTTAGCTCTTCAATTAGGTTTGAGAATTGGTGAAATATGTGGATTGACTTGGTCAAATATATCATTTAAAACTCGCACTATTAGAATAACACAAACTATTCAGCGTATATATTTAAAAAATACATTAGGAAAAAATTCAAGTTTTATAAATAAAGGTACCCCAAAAACTTTTGATTCATGTCGAGAACTTCCATTTACAGATTTAGTATTAAAAAAATTGAAATTACTCTATGAAATTGATTGTAAAGATGAATTTTGTTCAGAACTTTATATTATAACAGGTAACTTAAAACCAACAGAGCCAAGGGCATTAAGAGCAAGATACAAAACTTTAGTTGAACACTGTGGAATGCGATATATTTCGTTTCATTCATTGCGTCATACATTTGCTACGTTGCTTATAAGTAGAGGAGCTGGCGAAAAAACAGTAAGTTCTATTTTGGGACATTCTTCAGTAAAAGTGACAATGGATTTTTATGTACATCCGCAATTAGAGGATAAAAGGAAGGTGTTGTATAAATATTTGTTATAAACATGGATAATTAATATCAAAAAAATAATTTATTAAATAAAAGTAAATTAACCTAATTGTGATAGATCTTCTTGAATAAACAATAAAACACTGTAAAGTACTATCATTTAATTTATAAGGTTTATAAAATTATACTTTTAATAAAAAGCTTTGGAATACAACATGTGGTGCCCTAACTGTAATACACGTACATCAAATGACATTTGTGAAAATTGTCATACAGAAACTATTGATGTGCCATCAGCTGTTTATTGGTGTCAGCATTGTAAATCACCAATTATTGTTGAAGAGTTTGAAAAATTAACTGCTTCTATTGCCAATCATAAATGTCCGTGTTGTGGTATGACTATCTTTAAATTAAGTTCTGATTTGAGACCAGTTTTCCCTGAAGAAAGGTTATTAATTAAAGGATTATTACAAAGATTCTCAATTTTTGAAAAATATAGTAATTTGTTGGAATTACTAGATAATGCAAAAGTGAGTGTATGGATTAATATTGCAAATATTTTGTATCTTGATGGCGTTAGTCATCGTCTTCCAGCAGGACTTTATGAAAGTTTTTATGCTTTAAGTGAGGATGAAAAGACTAAATTAAGAGAAGAAATTTTTTGGGAAAGTAACGCTATTGATAAAAATGAAGAGTCTCAATATGGCTTTGATTTTGAACAACAAATAAAGTTGTTTTGTAAAGTAAATGAAATACGAAGAGTATCTCAGCGAGTAGAAGCTGAAAATTTTATTAACAATACTGTTAAAATATTTAGTGATAATAATAAGAAAAATAGAAAAAATGAACAGAGAAATAATAATGTGATGGTTTCATTTTCAGGAGGAAAAGATTCAACAGTTGTTTCAGATCTCGTTATAAAATCATTGTCAGATCCGATGATTCCGCACATTTTTGGTGATACAACATTAGAAATTCCTAGTACATATGAATATGTTGAACAGTCTAGACAATTAATTCCTTGCTTAATTAAAGCAAGGTAGATTATTACTATATTTTTTATAGTCGTTTATGTTTCAGTGCTCTAATTAGTGGGATGAAGTTTATCCATAATTTTTTGAAGAAGTATTTCAATTATTTGTCTATCGCTTAGGTTATAATTAGTAAATACTGCATCAAGTTCTCTAAAAATATAATTTTTTGTTAAAACATTATCCTTGCTAAATTCTTGTATTGTGCTTAATAATTTATTAACAGATAAATTTGCTAAATCATTTGTTTTACAATTTTTTTTATTTAATTCTTCGAGATAAGTAGACCCTAGAAATTTAATTTCATTCTCAAAAATTTGATACTGAGCGATATCCCATTCCTTGATATTTAACTTAGTTATTATTCTCGCTAATTTACTAATAAAGCTATTTGCGTTGAATTTATCATTATTAACATAAGATAGGATGTATTGAACATCTTCTTTATATAAAATCTTATGTGAATCATCATTGCATTTTAATTTCGAAGCATAATTGTAGGCAACTACTTTAATATTGGTGTTTGTACAATCCCAGTGTCTAATCACAATTGATTCTAAAAGTATGTATAAATTTTCCAACGCACTGTTATAAAAAAACTTAATTGCTTCTAATTTATTTTTTATTTCAATTTCAGTGGTTGTTTTATTAATGTTTAGAAGCTTTGGAAGTTCTTCATAATATTTTTGTCGAGGATTAACCATTGCATAGGCTGCAATCTTTTTTAGAAATTCTTTAGCAATTTCTTCGTCAATTCCATGGGAAGATAGGTTACTGCCACAAATTGTAAACATTATGTCATTAATTTGGCTGAACAAATGTGGTTCATCGTTGCTAACTTTTTTGATAATAGTAGATCTACTAAATTTAGGAAGCTTTAAAAACCAATTATTTATGGCTTCGGAAACCTTATCTAGGCTAGGAATTTCATTATCACTAATATTAGCTATAAATACTTTGCCTATACATTTGCGCATAACGTTAAAAAAGTTATCATACTTTTTGTATTTTATCTTAAAATTATCAATAGATTGTTCATCATCGAACATTGATAAAAACAGATCTGTATTAAAATCGGTCTCAATGTTTTTCTGTTTTTTATTTATAATTACTATTGAATTTACCACTGGACAAATAACTGTGGCTGTTATTAGTGGGATAATTCCTATCTTGATGCCAAATCCCTGTCGCGTGGAAGTAAGATCTTCAACTAATTCACGTAAATTTTTACCTGAACTAGCATTTGTAAACCAATTAAGAATATAGTTTGCTATTTTGTTGTTGGATACAATTGCTATATAGTCATTATTGCTAGTTAGTTCAATAAATCTTGGTTCTACAAGAATAGATTTAATTAACGTCATTTGCTGGGACGTCATTGAAAAGTCTTTAAATCTTGAATTGCTCGATTTATTAAATATTGCACGTATAACATCCTTAATTGCACTTTTTGTAATTCTAGATGGATTTGTACATACTACCATTTCATTTCTAAAATTTAAGTAGTTACTAAAAACATTACTGCATAAATCTGATAAAGCATCACTCAATTCATCAGAATTTCTAAATTTGTAAGCAATTTTGGTAATGTTATCAGTAGATACAAAAGAACAGAATGCATTAATACTTTCTTCACATGTAGTTAACAAGTCTAAATAATCACCTAGGTTGATATGTATTTCTTCTTTAATAATGAGTAATATATGTTTAATTTCTTCTGCTATAGTTTTTTTTGGGTCATTTAGTATTAAGTCAATAGCTTTTAATGTTAAGAGAAGTTTATGTGAGTTGCCGTCTAATTTTCCATTATTTATAGGAATAGAAATATTTATAAAACAAGAATTATTCTTTAGATTGCTTAAAGCTCTTTTTATGTTATTAATAGCAGTAACAGAATTATCACATCCAAAAATAAAATAGACAAAACCATCAACACCCGGGAAATCTTGTTTTTTCTTCGCAAAATTAAATTTATCGGAAGTAAAATAGTTATAATCTAAAAATTCTGTTTTGAAGTATCGAATCACATGATTTTCATCATTATATAATTCTGGATATAGAAATAATTCTGGAGCAATAATTGATTGACAGAGCTCAGAATCAGAAATATTTTTAAGTGATAGTTCATTGATTTTATTCTTTAAAATAATATCAGCAGAACTAGTTTCTGGACGAGAAAGTTTAATGGTCCCGGTAACAATATGTTTAGTTAACACGTTGCTATTGATTAATAAATTTAATATTTTATTAATGTTTTTCCCATAAAGCTGTAACAAAATATCAGTTGATATAAAATCTATTTTTAGTAATTCAGCAATAGCTATTGTTTTTATTATTCTGAATGCAAAAAATTTTTCAGAATCTGTTAAATTCAATTCTCTTATTAAATAAACAGACTTTTGGTAAATTTCATATATTCTAGAACAATCTTGATCGTAAATTTGCTCTCTAATTTTTTCTGCAAAATAATCAAATGCAATTTCTGGAGTTAATAATATTTCATTCAAGTTACCAAATTCATTAAGTTTCTCACTGTACGAATTTTTCCCTTTATCAGACATAAATGCGTAAATTGAACGCTCATTTTGACCAATATTCTCTGATAATTTAATAAAGAAATATGCTGTTAAACAATGTAAAGGGAACACCTTATAAACAAAATCTCTATTTATTAAATTTTTTAATTCTAGTCCTAAACAACTTAATTGTTTATCAATGATTGATGTTGTATTGGTTAAATATTCATGAACTTCTTGTGTGTTGGCACCGGTTGCCTCTGATAATAGTGTCGCAGATTGTTCTAAGCTTTGAGGCATGTGAAGAATTGTGAAACGTTCTGCTACACCTCGCCAACCGTCGATCATTGTTTTTGGTAGATGAGTTATATAATTTGATATGTCTTTATGTGTAACTAAAATAAAATTTAGTACACTTCCATTTTTAAGTGAAGTCCTTGATGCAAACTCAGCAAAATCTTGTAATAGTTTTGTTTCTGATTGATCTATATTTCTTAACCCTGTTTCTAAGTATTTAGAGAATTCATCAAAGATAATGGTTATACCGTCAAACCCATGATTTCTTAGAGAGGCTAACATTGATGTATATAGACTTAAGGGTTCAGCTGTATTTTGCGGTATAAATTTACTACCAGATGTTAATTCACTATATTTTTGACAAAAGTCTTGGTATGTAGGTTCATGTAACTTAATTAAACGTCTACAATATTCCTCAATAGAATCTGTACTACTTAATTTATTACAAAATGCATTATAAGTTTCAGGAAATTTATTTGCCCATCTTTCTATAACAGCATTAGCCTCTATGCCATATATATCCGGCATAATTTGAGATAAACCAAAATTGTCTAAAGTTTGTTGTAAGGATATTATTAGAGTATTACGTAAATTAGTAAAACCTGTTTTCACAACAACAGGAAGTAACTTTGGGATTTGGTTGGAATTTAATGCTTTTAAAAATATTTTAGATTTTTCATTGCTTAAATTTAATTTTTTAATTTGCGTTGAAATATTTACAACCACATCTTTATTACTGTCTGAAATTAGAGCCATGTATTGAAGTAATAAATGTGATTTCCCTGTTCCGTATGGTCCTGTTAGTACATACGCTTTATTAGTACCTTGTTTTGCTAATGATGAAAGGCACAACTCTGCTAATATAGAAGCTGTATTATCTGTAAATTTATAGCTTTCTATAAATTCAAAATTGTTATAATCATATTCAATATTTGCTGCAATAAATTTATTATTTAATGTTGTGAATGCAGAGAAAATTTTTTTTGAGTTTGTTATCTCTTCAGTATTCATATTTATTTATCTCACTAGACATTTTTTGTTTATAGCATTTTGCAAATAATTCATTTGCTTTATTTTTGTTAAATTTGTCATTATTTGTTAATCTTATTACATCTAAACCTGATGTATGAATAGTACGAACTAGGCCTTCTCTATCAAGAGAATCTGCTATCATCATTATGTCGTTTCTTTTTAAGTTGAAGGCTTTTACAAAGCTATCCGGTTGATTGATTAAATTATCAATTGAAATCTCTTCAAATCCATCATAATCTTGCATTAAAAGACCTAACCAAAAGAAGTTACTAATATACTTAATTGGAATTGTTTGTTTTATATATGAACCATTAATAGTATTTCTTTTTAGAAGATTTAACCTATTAAAAGGACTGATCATAATGTTTTCAGGATCAATATTCTGACTATCTGTTATTTGTTGGCAATAGCTATTGCATATACAAATAAAATCATCGTCAATTAGTTTATCATTAACACTACGAAGTCCATTGTCAAAAAGATAGTATTGTGTAGCTAACAAATGGCTCTGAGAAGTTATTTCAAAATTATTATCAAGTTTGTTAAACATTACGTACCAAGATGTAGCTAAAGATTGATTTCTACATAGATGTAAATGGATAAGCGCAATAGTTTCTAAAAAACGTAAATTAGGATCATTATTTATGACAAATTTTCCAAATTCAGTTAAAACTGTTAATTTTTTACCAGTATTAATTTTAATTTCTTCTGTTAGTTCTGTGGCTCTTAGGTAGTAACGAAGAGCTTTACACATGTTGCTACCTATACCAAGCTTGATGTTGGCATCTTTTGAAAGAAACAAATCTTGAAAGGACTTTTGTTCTAGAGAATTATCAAATAATGTATCCATATTTGATATTTTCATGTTTTTGTTGTTCTCATAAATAGCTTTTATACCTTTGTATATCCACCCTTTTCGTAGAACAAAGGATTCGTGTCCCTTAAACTTTGTTGTTATGTTACTCATTTATAGTATTACCTTTAATTCTTAAATATTTAGATATTAGGCATCCACCTGTAATGTAGGTATCTTTAACACAACGTTGACATCTAATGCATTTAGATGCATCAATTTTATATTCATCATCAATACTAATAGCTCCATATTGACAAATTGAAAGGCACTTCATACATCTTCTGCATATGTTAAATTTGCGAATTTGATATGAAATTTTTACTTTCAATTCAGCCATTTTTTCTGTGTCATAGAATTGAATTTTAATTGCATACTCCACTCCAGCTAAAGTAAATGGTATTACAGAAAATAATCTTTTTTTATTTATGGGATCTATATACATTACTTCTTTTAATATCGTTCTTCCTAAGTCATCAGCTCTAATTCCTAGAGGAATAAATAAATCATAAAAATGAGCTGTTACTGGGTGAGTAAGCCTAAAAATAAAAGCATTATTGTCCATGGTACAATCTGAAGCTGTCACTTGAACATCATTTGCTAAACGAATATTATTACCACCTTGTCTTGCTTTCCATTTTCCTGAATCTACATAATTTTCAGCATCTGGTTTTTTTAAAGTATCATGTGAAAATTTTATTAAAAAATCTCTCCAAGATTTATGTTCCGTTGGCATATATACAGCTGCTAGCACAGCTGATCTAGAGGTGTTATTTGGACAACACCAACAACCAACGCGATCAAAACCCAAACGATAAGCCTTATTAAAAGGTACTTTTTCACCTAATAAATAATTCCAAATATCAATGTTTAGCCATTCAATAATTGGTGATGCAACAGTTTGGGCGGCAATTTTTATAGATGATGCGTTGTTTTCCACTCTTTTATATTTACTTCTACTAGTCGATTCTGAATGACGTACTCCATAGAAAGTTAGAACTCTCTCATTCTTAAACCATTTCATTATTTGCTCAGTAATAGGTCCTGTTTTAAATGTCGTACAACACCATCTCATTACTCTTGATGGTGGTCCAAGTTCATCACACATACTATAAAAAGTTCTATAACCATTCCTTACTTTAATTAAGTAAGGAATTATTTATGGAGAATTTAAAGTGGCAAATTATCAACCAAAGAAGATTAGTTCATTATTTACAGATATAAGAGATTTGAAGCTTGTATTACCAAATTTTCAAAGAAATTTTGTATGGAAAATTAATAAGCAGAAAAGTTTATTAGCTTCAATATTGGTTAACTTAAATTTTGGAGTGGCGTTGGTTGTTGATGGATATAAAGAAAAGTTTGCTGTTCGAACCATTGGGTGTAATTCTTATGTACCATATGATCAATTAAGGGATCAAATCACTTTTTTGCTTGATGGTCAGCAGCGTATTACAACAGTGTACTCGATTTTTCACTGCGTTTGGCAAAACAACAACTATGAGGACGTTTTTGACGGAATTAAAAATGTGTGGTTTTTAAAACTTGACAATCTTGATAATGATGAAAATGGTATAGATAAAGATATTGATTCAGACGTGTTTGGATATTGTAATTTTAATTTTGAAGATGATTCTTTGTGCAAACTGACTAGTGATGAGTTGTATGATTATATTGATTATAAAAAAATTTCTAATAAAAAACTTGATAAATTTTACTTTGAAAATATCTTTAACAAAGATAAAAAGGATGAAATTAAAAAATATTGTATTGAAAAACGTTTAATTCCATTATTTTGGATT
>CAZTNG010000085.1:0-8773 GCA_964615195.1 uncultured Enterobacterales bacterium | reverse complement strand
AAGTTTCATAAATAATGACCCCAGTAGGTTGTTCAACTTACTGGGGTCACTGCATGATTTTCATCAATAATTGGGCTTATCTTAAATTACTAAATAATCAGTATTGTCTAAACGCCAGCTTTAGCTAAAGCAGCAGAAACTATTTCCTGAGCTTCCTTTTGAATCTGAGCTAAATGTTCTTGACTCTTAAAACTTTCCATATAGATCTTATATATTGCTTCAGTACCACTTGGACGAGCTGCAAACCAACCGTTCTCAGTTTCAACTTTTAAGCCACCAATTGCAGCATTATTACCTGATGCCTTTGTTAACTTAGCAATAATAGGTTCTCCAGCTAAAGTAGAAGCTTCAACTAAACTTGGATCAAGTTTAGAGAGAACTGCTTTTTGTTCTGTTGAAGCAGGAGCATCAACACGGTTATAAATAGGATCACCAAATTGAGACTTAATTTCATTATAAAGAGTTTGAGGGTCTTTCCCTGTAACTGCCATAATTTCAGCAGCAAGCAAACACATAATAATACCGTCTTTATCAGTAGTCCAAACCTTACCGTTTTTACGTAAGAATGAAGCGCCAGCAGATTCTTCGCCACCAAAACCATAAGTTCCAGTATACAAACCATCAACGAACCACTTAAACCCTACAGGAACTTCCTTAAGATCTTTACCAATGCTTTTTACTACACGATCAATAATTGATGATGAAACTAAAGTTTTACCCACAGCGGCATTCTTTGGCCAGCCTGCACGATGTGTAAATAAATACTGAATAGCGACAGCTAAATAATGATTTGGATTCATTAATCCACTCTTGCACACAATACCATGACGATCATAGTCAGGATCATTTGCAACAGCTATATCAAATTTATCCTTAAGATTAATCAAGCTTGCCATAGCATATGGACTTGAACAATCCATTCTAATTTTACCATCACGATCTAAAGTCATAAAACCAAATGTTGGATCAACTTTGTAATTAACAACTTCAATATTTAGACCGTAGGTTTTAGCAATCAAGTCCCAATAATAAACACCTGAACCACCAAGAGGATCAACACCAATCTTAATTCCAGCTTTCTTAATTGCTTCAACATCAATAATGTTAATCAAATCATCTACGTATGGCTTACGCATATCTATCTGTTCAACATTAGACATATTAAGAGCTTTATTAAAATCAACGCGCTTAACATCCTTTAGGTCATTGCAAATAATTTCATTGGCACGATTTTCAACCCATTTGGTGATAACTGTATCAGCTGGACCACCATTAGTTGGATTATATTTAAAACCACCATCTACAGGAGGATTATGAGACGGAGTAATAACAATGCCGTCTGCAAGATCTGTAGTTCTACCTTCATTATAGGTTAATATAGCATGTGATATAGAAGGAGTTGGTGTATAACCAAAATCCTTTTCAAGTCTAACCTGACAACCATTTGCAGCAAGAACCTCAACAGCTGTAGCCAACGCTGCTTCAGATAAAGCATGGGTATCCATACCTATGAAAATAGGACCTGTCACACCTTCTTTTGCACGATATTCAGCAATAGCTTGGCTAATAGCTAATATATGAGTTTCAGTAAAAGCTGATTTTAAAGAACATCCACGGTGACCAGAAGTTCCAAAAGCTACACGCTGTTCAGGCTTAGACATATCAGGCTTATTTAAATAATAAGCAGCCATTAAACGTGGAATATTTGGAAGATCTTCTAACCTAGCTGGTTTGCCAGCATTTGGATTTAAAGCCATATTAGATCCTTAAACTGTATATATTGATGTTAAATTATTAATTATACATATTCATTAGCTTCTTACTTTTTAAAGCTAATGAACAAATTTTTCACATAGAATATTACCACAACTTTGGTTATATGTGATCAATATCAATTGCATAACCACTATTTTTACACAAAAAAACTAGCATAATAAGTTATTATTGCTTCTTTTTGTACATTCTTTCACTACCACTTTGCTTTGCAATCTTTTCCCAAAATTGAGATTCTTGCTCGTGAATAGCCATTCTTTCAGCTGATAACTCAACAGGTTTACCTGATTCATCTTCATCCTCAAGAACAAATACATCCTTGTTATCATTTGGATATAAAGATGCTGCACATTCTTCAAAACAAAGTTGGGCACCTAAAGAAACGTGTTCCTCTAAAATCATCAAATCTCTATCTATTTCGTCACCATCAGGTACATTTGTATCTGTATGTGCTATATCCATAATGTCGCGCAAAATTTCTTGAACATCATGACTGAGCTTTGAATGCATTTTTTGTTTACAGCTAAAACCTGTAACCATTGAATGAGCTAATTCTGTTAGGGCTTGAATTCTGATAGATGCTGTTGCTTCATCTCTTGGCATCAAAAGTTTTAGGCCTTCACCTTGTATTAGTTGACCTGTTATGAATAAAGATTGTTCATTAATCCAATTTGTTACTTCAGGAGCAAATTCGTCTCCATCATTTAAAAGGTTAACAAGTAATTCTTTAAACTCCTTGTCCGTGCGCTTAATACCACCTGCAATTAACCCTAAAATAACACCATATAAATCAGCAACAGAGGATTCAAAACCAGTTTTATTAAGTAGCTCTGAGGCATAGCGGTAATCTAGTAGTTCCTTCACGTTACAATCCTTATTTATTTGAAACCATTATTAGTACTTTTGAATATCGTAATTTACCACAAAGATGATTTTCACAAAAGTAGAAAATTTCATACAAGCACTAATATGCTATAGTTTTACTTTAGAAGTAATTTTAAATTCTAAACTTTACTAGAGTAAAAAAATTGAAAATACTTACATATGAGTTTTATTACAATAATTGACATTAAAAAGGTTTATGAATTTGAAACATAAACCTCTAAAGCATACAAAATATTATTTTAAATAAAGGTGTAATCATAAATTACATTTTATTATTACTATTACTTTGTAAAAAATATCTAATTTTGTATTCAGGATCTGTATATAACAGCCTAACAATCCATATCACCAAACCAAAAGCAACGGCCGAAACTCCTAAAATGGAATCATCCAACATTTGTTCAATAGATTGTTTAGTATAATAGCCCTGCTGATTAATATAATTATATATTGCGTCCGTAAACCACAAGATTGATGATCCCCAATACATAAAGCATAATAAGCCAACATTCATCTTATTATTGGGCAAACCTCTGTACCAAATAATAGTACAAATAATTGAAGCTAATATAGCAATAAGTAAATGCATGTTATTCCCCTCCTTTATTAGTACCGAGTTGAGCTCCACGATGCAACAAAATATCCACGACAATGCACATTAACGCCCAAACAAGAATAACTAACATTAACATTGTTGTTCCCACAGTAGTCATTTCCGTAATCATTTGCGCAGTATCTCTAGGATTCTGTAAAGCTGTAAGAAACGGGAAATATAAAACAATTTCTCCATGCCATAAATGTTCAAAAGCCAAAATTATCCCACCTCCAAAAAGCAACTTGTATAACCAAGTTAATTTAGTAACTAACGATATTCCTTCACCTTTTATTGTTTTATATTGTTTCTTTTTAGCAATAATTTTTGTTGCTATATAAACCAAAACCGCACCTGTTGTTGGAACGATAATACATGCCATAATAAACTCCTATATGTAATTTTCTATGAATACATGCCTATAATTAACTTCTATTCAGAGCAACAATCAATAGGTATATATTTTCTCTTTTAAACGTAAAAATACTCTTTTAAATACTATAATCAACGTCAGGTTTTGGATGATTTAACTTAAAAATATTAAAGATTTTTTTACGAAAATAATCAAAATCACCACTTACTCTATCACGCACATCACCTAGTGTAATTTCTACTATTTGGCTTACCTTTCCAGGATTTGGTGTCATTACTACAACCCTATCAGCAAGGTATACTGCCTCATCTATATCATGGGTAACAAAAATAACAGTTTTATGCTTCGATTTATTAATTTCACTAATATCATCTTGAAGCTTAATTCGTGTAATTGCGTCTAATGCCCCAAAAGGTTCATCCATAAAAATAATTTCAGGATCAACCGCTAATGCACGAGCAATTGCTACACGTTGTTGCATACCTCCAGATAATTCATTAGGAAAAGATTTGCAAAAAGAAGATAAACCCACAAGATTAATGTATTTCAAAGCAATACACTCTCTGTCTCTCCCCTTTACGCCAATAGCCTCTAATCCTAACTCAACATTAGCTTGAACAGTTCTCCAGGGAAGCAAACCATAATTCTGAAAAATTGTAATATTCTTTATATTTGGTGCTTTTACTTCTTTTCCATCTATTGTTATTGATCCTGACGTTACTTGTTCAAATCCCGCAAGTGCATTTAACAATGTACTTTTCCCACAACCAGAAGGTCCAAGTAAACAAATAAATTCACCGCGATTTATAGATAAACTTACGTTCTTAAGGGCTACAAAATTACTACCGCTCGCAGAATATGTTTTTGAGACATTATTTATTTCAATATACATTTCTCTACCTTTTCCCCCATTTTTTTAGAACTAACTTCTCACCCATACGTAAAAGAGTATCTAAAAACAGCCCGATCACGCCAATAATTGCTATATCAGCAACTAAAATATCAGCTCTTAAGTTGTTACGAGCATCAATAATTAAATATCCAAGTCCTGTTTGTGCGCCCGCCATCTCACCACACACAAGAAATACCCAAGCACTTCCTAATGCCAAATGTAAACCTTCAGTTATACCAGGAAAGGCTGCAGGAAATATTATTTTCCACATTAAATAAGGTTGTCTAATACCAAAATTCTGAGCTACTCTAAAATATAAATTATCTATTCTTCTTACAGATGACACTGTTGAAAGTAACACTGGAAAAAAGGCTGCAATAAAAATAATTACAATAGCTGGAACATCACCTATACCAAAACACAACACAATAAATGGCATCCACGCCATAGGTGATATAGGACGCAATACTTGAATTATTGGATTAAAAAATTTTAAATATTTCCACCAACACCCTAATATTAATCCACAAATAATACCGATTATTACAGAAACACCATAGCCTATAACAAATCGATTTAAACTATCCGTTAGATGTAATAATAAAGAACCATCATTAATTATTTCTACAAATGCTTTCAAAGCATCATCTGGGGCCGGAAACAAAGCAGGATTTATTTCACTAAAAATTGTCACACTTTTCCAAAGTACGATTAAAAAAATAAAGGCCACAATATCTATTAATAAAACCCTAAGGGTATGTTTAATTAATTTAGCACTTAAAAAAGGATGATTTTTATCTAATATATCAAAGTTCATTTTCAACGAATTCCTCATACGTTGGTGGAGCTGATGTAAGACCATATTCAACTGTTTTATTAACAAGAGATTCATAATTATTCTTAGTTAATTCAAGATCATCAAAATGAATCCATTGCAAAGAATTTTGTAGTACCTTTGTATTTTGCTTAAAATATTTCACAGCTACCTTAAGTGCATATTCATGGTTGCCTAAATGAATTCCAGCATCTTTAAATCCTTTTACAAAATTTTTGGCTAATTGATAATGCTTCTCAATGAAAGCAGATCTCAATACAAGTAAACAGCATATTGAGTTAGGCCAAAGTTGCTCAGATGTATATAAAACCTTCCCAATTCCAAGATTTACAGACATCGCTCCAAAAGGTTCAGCAACTGAATATCCAGCGATTTTTCCCGAATATAATGATGCTGGCATTTCTGTCGGTGATAACTCTATAAGCTTTATGTCTTTTTCTGTCATACCATTCTTTTTCATAGCTTCACGCACTAAAATATGGTGTGAAGATTGTCTATGAGGGATTGCAAACACCTTTCCCTTTAAATCAGAAAATGAATTAATTTCCTTACTAACAACAATAACATTGCCATCTCTATGACCTAAAGCCACAGCTTTGATACTATTGTTTCCCTGTGTTTCTCTTAGCTTCATCGCAAGTTCAGCCAAGACAACAGCACCATCTACATCACCAGAATTAATTGCATCAAGTAATTCTGGCCAAGATCCAAAACGTACTAGCTCTACTTTTACTCCAGTAAGTAAATTATCAGCTGAAGCTTCTGCCTCTTCTAAGATAGGCAAAGAATGGGTAATAGGAAGGTAAGCAATACGTATAGTATGCACACTTTCTTCAATTTTATTTGTAGCTACTTGTTTATCATTTGCATTTACATTATTCTTTGTATTTTCTCCACAACCTACAAATATCAATGCAACAAACATAAACACACATACATTAATAATTCCACGTAATAAACTTTTCATGCATACCACCTATTTAACCATTGTGAAATGTACTTTATTAGACTTGCTTTCATTTTTAATAATATTCAATGAATCTGAAATACTATCAGGAATACACCAACCTAATTTCTTTCGTTTATTTACCATATCTACTACAATTTTTTTAGCTAAGTCTTTGGGATTAGTATTAACAACCATTGTTGCTCCTAACAACTCTTGAGTTCCATCCTTGAGGAATTCAATAACATTTTTTGAGCCATAAATTGGAGCTTCAACACAGTGATACGAGCTAATCCCTAGTAAAAGAAATGCAAGAGCCGCATCAAGCCCTTTTTCATTACTCCACTCTGGAGATGCAAAAGCATATGGCATTTGCTTTAATAAATAACCATCAACAGCAGCTATTCCTCCTAAAATACTAGTAGATCTGGTATTGTCTATACATTCACCTACATGCCAAACTGGAGGTAAATCATCACCCAAAAATGACTTAAGACCAGCTCCAATTAAATGTTTAGCATCTCTTAAGTTACAATAACCAAGTTTCATTAAAGGGAAAGAAGCACAACCATTAGAAATAATTAATACATTATTAGCCAATAAAATATCAGCAACATCTATAATACAACGCTCATAAACAACCTTTGGATTATTACACCCCACCATATTTACAATACCTAGTATTTTTCCTGAACGTAGAGCCTCTATAAGAGGTTGCAGACTTCCAAATTTTTTATATAAGTATTCAACAGAAAAACCTACTTCAGCTTCAACTTCATATGGAGGAATAAAAACAGGAATGCCTTGTCTAGAAGAAAAACTTTCAATAGCACGAGTTATAATTTTTTCTGCTAACTGGTGAGTTTTATCTATATTAGAATGACGATGATCAAACTCCATTCTCTCAGCACCTGGTAATCGAGCTGATTCACTAGTTGTTATTACTACAGTTTTAAAACATTTAGCAACATCCATAATGGCAGGGTAAACATCCTGCACATCAGCAACCCATAGATCCAAAGCACCTGTACCTAAAACTAGTTCAGCCGAAACTGCATTACTAAGAGGGATAACACCATTATAACGATACATAGCAGATAACCCTGAGCAACAAATGCCATAAAATCTTATTCCTTTAGCACCAGCATTTAGAGCAAGATTTACATATTTATCCATTTGTCCTGTTTTTACAATTTCACTTACTAGTACAGGCAAATGACCGTGTACAGCAATGTTTACGTATCCCTTTTTTAAAGCACCAACATTAACCTTTGCTGTAACCCTATCACCTACTCCGAGTAAACAATCTGTAGCAATGCTAGCTCCTACAACACCAGAAAATGTAAAAGCTAAACCACATCTCATCATTTGTTGAAGAACAGATTTCCAATCACCATCAATACCACAACCAGACTTATGATAAGCCTCAAATACCTCGTGATACGCACTTATTGGGATTATATCTAATGCTTTCCATAGATTTTGACGCTCAATTGGAGCGATAACCTTTATTGTTAAGTTTTCCTCAGCTTCTGTACGAGAAAGATCGGCCAAAAGAGCATCGGCCAAATCAATAGTAACTTCATTTATTGAACGATTATCTGTAGTTATACCAAATAGCTTTGCTGTACTAATGACCTTATTAACACCAATAATAGGCATATCTAATTTTCCTTGTGCAGCTCTCTTAAGAGCCAAAATACAAGCTCTAGCATGCATTCCGTGTTGTGCACATCCAGCGGCGGCAGATCGCAAAAGATTACGAGCAACAATTAAATCAGCATCAGCTCCACAAACACCACGTTGGGCCTTTGGCGTAATTCTGCAAGGTCCCATGTTACAAATTTTGCAACATATCCCAGCCATACCAAAACTGCACAAAGGCTTCTGTTTATCAAATCTATCAAAAGCTGTATCTAACCCGATTTGCTCTGATCGCAAAAGCATCTCACGTACAGCAGGATCGGGAGTTTTATCTATTACATCTTGCTTAGATGGAAAAGTTTTTTTATATTCGGTAACGGCTTGCATATAATCCTTGATAAATTCAAGTTCATTATCACAATGATTTTCCTCACAATGTCCTGCTTTAACGATAACTGATGGAATACCATGTTCATCAAAACCAATTATGTTTCTATGAGTATGAATCCTTTCAATAATGCTATTTCCATGGTGATGTGATGTCACAACTTCAGTTTTGTCTGCCATAAATCCTCGCTAAAAAAATCCTATCCAAAACACTATTTACTGATTGTCTATATATTTAGTAGGTATTATCTAAAATACTGAGCCCTCACGTCAACATATTTAATATTTTTAACAAAAAAATATTTTTATAAAAGATAAATCAAAATATAGCTTACCCCAAAATAATACATTTACTGTTATTTACTCATATATCAGCTAAATAAACACATATCACATTGATAATGGTGAATTATTTATTGGTTTCAATTAATGATTGTTTTTAGTAA
>CAZTNG010000084.1:0-8829 GCA_964615195.1 uncultured Enterobacterales bacterium | reverse complement strand
CCGATTGTACCTACGTTTACGTGTGTTTTTGTACGTTCAAACTTTTCCTTTGACACGATTTTATTCCTTTTAAAAAATTTTAAAAATACTGTCTACGATTTATCGTAGACGGAAGTTATATTACTTAGACTGACGAGCTTCAATAACTGCATCAGCAATAGCCTTTGGAGTTTCAGCGTAACGACCAAATTCCATTACGTATGAAGCTCTGCCCTGTGTCTGAGAACGAAGGTCAGTTGCATAACCAAACATTTCAGCTAAAGGTACCATTGCATTAACAATCTTACCAGTTGGGCCATCTTCCATGCCTTCAACCAAGCCACGACGACGATTTAAATCGCCAATTACGTCGCCCATATAGTCTTCAGGAGTTTCAACTTCTACCTTCATTAAAGGTTCAAGAAGAACAGGATTAGCCTTCATGAAGCCAGACTTAAATGCCATAGAACCTGCAATCTTAAACGCCATTTCTGAAGAGTCAACTTCATGATATGAACCGTCGAATACAGTAACCTTAACGTCTACAACAGGATAACCTGCTAATACACCGTTAGCGATCTGTTCTTGAACACCCTTATCAACAGCAGGAATATATTCCTTAGGAATAACACCACCTACAACTTCATTTACGAATTCGTAACCCTTACCTGCTTCCATAGGAGCAATACGCAACCAACAATGACCGTATTGACCACGACCACCAGACTGACGTACGAACTTACCTTCAACTTCGGTTTCAATACGAATTGTTTCACGGTAAGCAACTTGTGGCTTACCTACATTAGCTTCAACCTTAAATTCACGACGCATACGGTCAACAATGATATCAAGATGTAATTCACCCATACCTGAAATAATTGTCTGACCTGATTCTTCATCAGTATGAACACGGAAAGAAGGATCTTCTTGTGCCAAGCGATTGAGTGCAATACCCATCTTTTCTTGGTCAGCCTTTGTCTTAGGTTCAACAGCAACTGAAATAACTGGTTCTGGGAATTCCATGCGTTCCAAAATAATTGGAGCATCTTCAGAACATAATGTGTCACCAGTAGTAGCTTCTTTCAAACCGATTGCAGCTGCAATATCACCAGCACGAACTTCTTTAATTTCTTCACGCTTGTTTGCATACATCTGTACAATACGACCAAAACGTTCACGTTTGTCTTTAACAGCATTGAGAACGAAATCGCCAGAATTAACAACACCAGAATAACAACGGAAGAATGTTAAATTACCAACGAATGGATCTGTTGCAATCTTAAATGCTAATGCTGAGAACGGTTGCTTATCATCAGCGTGACGTTCTGCAGGCTCACCATTCTGTAGCTCACCCTTAATTGAAGGGATATCTACTGGAGATGGTAAATAATTGATAACTGCATCAAGCATAGCTTGAACACCCTTGTTCTTGAATGCAGAACCACAGGTAACAGGTACGATTTCGCAATTAATTGTACGCTTACGCAAACCAGCAATGATTTCTTCTTCAGTTAATTCTTCACCTGCGAAAAACTTTTCTAAAGTTGCTTCATCAGCTTCAGCAGCTGCTTCAACTAGTTTTGCACGGTATTCTTCAACCTGATCAACCATTTCAGCTGGAATATCAGTGTATTCAAATGTTACACCCTGATCTTCAGTATTCCAGTCTATTGCCTTACGCTTAACAAGGTCAACAACACCGATAAAATTATCTTCAGCACCAATAGGCAATTCTAATGGCACAGGATTACCCTTTAAACGTGTTCTAATCTGTTCTACTGCACGTAAGAAATTAGCACCAGTACGGTCCATCTTATTGATAAATGCAATACGTGGAACCTTATACTTATTTGCTTGACGCCATACGGTTTCAGACTGTGGCTGAACGCCACCTACTGCACAATAAACCATTACTGCACCATCAAGTACACGCATTGAACGTTCAACTTCAATTGTAAAATCTACGTGACCCGGGGTGTCAATAATATTTAAGCGATGAGGCTTATACTGATGAGCCATACCATTCCAGAAGCAGGTGGTAGCAGCAGAAGTAATGGTAATACCACGTTCCTGTTCCTGTTCCATCCAATCCATTGTAGCGGCACCATCGTGTACTTCACCGAGCTTATGATTAACGCCAGTATAGAACAAAATACGTTCTGTAGTAGTTGTCTTACCAGCATCTATGTGAGCAGAAATACCGATATTACGATACTGCTCAATTGGTGTTTGACGAGCCAAATTTAAATCCTCTTATGTTTAGAAACAAGTTTCTAACAATACTAATAGGGTCACCTAATATAATTCTAAGCGACCCTGTATATTTTAGACTACCAACGGTAGTGCGCAAAAGCCTTATTAGCTTCAGCCATACGATGAACGTCTTCACGCTTCTTAACAGCTGTACCCTTGTTATCGGAAGCATCTAAAAGCTCACCTGCTAGGCGCTGAGCCATTGACTTTTCACCACGTGAGCGAGCAGCATCAACTAACCAACGCATTGCTAAAGCATTACGACGGAGTGGGCGCACTTCTACTGGTACCTGATAAGTAGAACCACCAACGCGGCGAGACTTAACTTCGACTGTAGGACGGATATGATCTAAAGCTTCTTCGAAAATGGCTAAATGATCTTTGCCACTCTTTTCAGCGATAATATCTAAAGCACCATATACAATGCTTTCTGAAACTGACTTCTTACCATCAACCATTACTACGTTGATGAATTTAGCCAATAATTCTGAACCAAACTTTGGATCAGGTAGTATTTTACGTTGTCCAACGACACGACGTCTTGGCATTTTGAAATCCTCGTATAAAATTCAGGGGTTACCCAAAACTTAAAAAAATATAAACTGTAACAGTTTGGCCTTACTTAACGGAGGATTCCATTAAGCCTTAGGCTTCTTAACACCGTACTTAGAACGTGATTGCTGACGATCTTTAACACCAGCGCAGTCTAAAGCACCGCGAACTGTATGATAACGAACACCAGGTAAGTCCTTAACACGACCACCACGGATTAAAACAACACTATGTTCCTGAAGGTTATGACCTTCACCGCCGATGTATGAAGAAACTTCAAAACCATTTGTTAAACGTACACGACAAACCTTACGCATTGCTGAATTAGGTTTCTTAGGTGTAGTTGTATACACACGAGTACAAACGCCACGCTTCTGAGGGCAAGCTTCTAAGGCAGGAACCTTATTCTTAACAACTTGCTTAACGCGAGGCTTACGTACTAGCTGATTAATTGTAGCCATTTATGCTCCAAATATTTGCTAAAACACATTCCCATTTGGGAAAACTTGATGACCTTTATTATCGCCTTGTGACGCTCGAATGCCATCAATTCGAGAAGATGCCTTACTTTTGCCTAGCAGGAATAAAGTAAGCCAAATATCCTATAATCGGCGCATTATAAAAGAAAAAAAATTAAAAGACAATATATTGTATAAAATATGTGCAAACAATAATTACAAAAAAGTTAACTATCATTTTCGATGTAACATTAAGGTCTTACCAAGTTTGTGGCGATCCATGCTTTACCACAAGTTCGACAACACCGTCCATATTTATAGACGTACCACACCAATTATTAATTCCATGTGCAATTAAATCACTTTCTAAAACATACAAATTTGTTATATTCGACAATGATTCGTAAAAATCCGGCATTTTTTCTATTAACACTCCATCACCAATTAGTAGCAATGCATCATCTTGTTTAAGAGCTTCAACACATCTTTGAAAGACATTATTATCTAGAGGATTAGTTTTTATAATATGTAGCATGGTAACTCCTACAAACTTAATTTATGGTCGCAATTTGAAATTTTAGTAAATAATTCACTATTAGAAATAACTTTGAATTGAAACTGCAATTTATCGGTATTTCTTTTATTTAGATCTTCCTCTGATATAAAAACATTTACTATGTCATAAAGTTCAAAAATCGCAAAAGTTTTTATAAAGTCTCTTTCACCAGCTTTATATGGTTTAGCATCACTTAAAAGCAAATCCAGAGCTCCAGAAAAAATAAAGACATTTACATCATTAAAAGCAGATATTGCAAGAGTTAAATCTAAAAGTTCTCTAACTTTTGTAAAATTATTGCAATCAAATATACAAGCTACTTTTGAACTCATAACCTTATAACCCTATCAACATTACCTATAATATCTGCAAGTTCAGTTAACGATGAAATTTCAAAAGAGTTATGAATGTTTTTATTTGACACGCCTCTTCTTGAAGAGGCACTTTGGCACAATAAAATTTTTGTTTCAAGATGAATATTTATTAAATGAAATAATGGATTAAATTCATCATTTGCAGGGTTGATACTTTCTAACGCATTATAAACACCATCACCATATAGAAAAATTCGCAGTGAATGATTAGCCTTTAGAATAGATTCTGCCAACATAATAGCGTGAAAAGAATTTGTACTTCCATAAGGTCCGGAAGTTATAATTAATAAAAATTTCATAAAAAAAAGCACAGCATAATTACTGTGCTACAAAATTAATCCTTATATGCGACAAGTTCAACTTCACATAATACATCTTTAGGAAGACGAGCTACTTCAACACAAGATCTTGCAGGAGCAGATTCGCCAAAATACTCTGCATATACCTCATTAAATGGTACAAAATCAGAAATATTTTTTATAAAACAAGTAGTTTTTACTACATTCTGCGCATCCATACCAGCAGCTTTCAAAACAGCCAAAAGGTTTTTGCATGATTGATGTGCTTGCACCTTGATATCACCAGTTACAATTGTATTAGTAACAGGATCCAAAGGAATCTGTCCAGACGTAAATAAAAAATTACCTACTTTTGTAGCCTGTACATAAGGGCCAATTGCAGCAGGAGCACTATCAGTATTAATAATTTCTTTTGACATAAAAAACCTCTTTTATAAATAATTTACTCGATTATAAATAGATCATAATTTAATTTCAAACAAAAAAAACCGGGATTAACCCGGCTTTTCAAATAAATAAATTTTAATAACTTTATTTAACAATTAAATTGAAAAAAGAGTTATAAAAATCCAAACTTAATTACTTAAGTTCAACCTTAGCACCAGCAGCTTCTAATTCCTTCTGAAGAGCTTCAGCTTCAGCCTTGTTCATGCTTTCCTTGATCTTAGCAGGAGCAGATTCAACTAAATCCTTAGCTTCCTTCAAACCTAAGCCAGTAGCACTACGAACTGCCTTGATAACTGCAACCTTGTTTGCGCCTATTTCAGCTAAAACAACGTCAAATTCAGTCTTTTCTTCAGCAGCAGGGCCAGCAGCTGGACCAGCTACAACAGCAGCAGCTGCAGAAACACCAAACTTTTCTTCCATAGCAGAAACAAGTTCAACTACTTCCATTACTGACATAGATGCAATAGCGTCTAAAATTTCTTCTTTAGTCATGACAAAAATTTCCTAAAATTGTAAAAATCCAAAAATTACCAAAAATTAAGCAGCTTCTTTTAACTTTTCGCCTAATGCTGCCAATGTACGAACTAACTTGCCTGCTGCAGCTTCCTTCATGGTTGCCATCAAGTGAGCAAGAGCTTCTTCGTAAGTTGGTAATGTAGCTAAGCGATCAATTTGTTCAGCTGGAATGAATTCACCTTCGAAAGCAGCACCTTTAATGTTGAACTTATCATTAGTTTTACCAAATTCCTTGAACAAACGCGCAGCAGCGCCTGGATGTTCCATGGAAAATGCAATTAATGTAGGTCCAGTAAAGGTATCACTCATGCAAGCAAACTCAGTGCCTTCAACAGCACGAGCTAATAATGAGTTACGAACAACACGAGCCTGAACGTTGTTTTCACGACAAAGCTTACGAAGAGCTGTCATGTTTACAGCGGTAGTACCACGCGCGTCAGCAACAACTGCTGAGTGAGCTTTCTTGGCAACTTCTGCGACTTCAGCAACAATTGCCTTTTTGTCTTCGATTAATAATGCCATTTAGCAATAACCTCTGGAAAACTGATGTAAATACATCAGAACTAACTCCTTTCGGAGCACCTCGGAAATAATCCAGAAGAAAGTATTCTTTCTCTGAAGTTCTTTTCCGTCTACGCAGGAAATTAAGGTTACCCACCTGCGGTCTTGGACGGGAGCCGGAACTCCCGAACAAAGGACAAAATTATGTCCTAAATTTTAGTCAGCTAAAGCGCCCTTATCTAAAGTTACGCCTGCACCCATTGTAGATGAAACGCAAACCTTAGTAATGAACTGCCCCTTTGATGAAGCAGGTTTAGCCTTCTTAATAGCTGAAATTAAAGCATTTAAGTTTTCTGCTAATTGTTCAGGCTTAAAACTAGCCTTACCAATTGAAGCTTGAACATTACCTTGCTTATCATTACGGTAACGAACCTGACCTGCTTTTGCATTCTTAACAGCATCTGCTACGTTAGGTGTAACTGTACCAACTTTAGGGTTAGGCATTAAACCACGTGGGCCTAAGATTTGACCTAACTGACCTACAACGCGCATTGCATCAGGAGAAGCAATAACAACGTCAAAGTTCATTTCACCTTTTTTAACTGCTTCTGCAAGGTCATCCATGCCTACAAATTCAGCACCAGCTGCTTTAGCTTCTTCAGCTTTAGCGCCTTGTGTGAACACAGCAACACGTACTGTTTTACCAGTGCCGTTTGGAAGAACTACAGAACCACGAACAGTCTGATCAGACTTACGTGCGTCAATACCAAGATGAATACATACGTCAACTGATTCGTCGAACTTACAAGTAGCGAACTTATTAATGAGTGCAAAACCATCTAATGGTGCATATTCTTTAGATTTGTCCACACCTTCGCGGATAGCAGACATGCGCTTTGATAATTTAGCCATTGTTTAGTCCTCTACTGTAATGCCCATTGAACGTGCTGTACCAGCAATAGACTTAGCTGATGCTTCAGCATCAGTACCAGTCATATCGCCTTCTTTCTTAGCAACGATTTCTAATAACTGAGCATGAGTAATCTTGCCAGCAACTTCAGTACCAGGCTTGTGAGAAGCACTCTGCAAACCTAAAGTTTTCTTAATTATGAATGATGCTGGAGGAGTCTTTAAAGTAAATGTAAAAGACTTATCTGCATAAACTGTGATAATTACAGGAACTGGAGAACCCTTCTCCATTTTATCTGTACGAGCATTAAATGCCTTACAGAATTCCATAATATTAACACCTTGTTGACCTAATGCTGGGCCAACTGGAGGTGCAGGATTAGCCATTCCAGCCTTAACCTGTAGCTTTACGTAAGCTTGAACTTTCTTTGCCATTTTAATTTCCTATATGGGTTAAACGCGCAAAAGCACTCCCCAAACAAAGAACAAAAAACAACAACACAAAAAGTGTTGTCTTCTTAACCTATAAGGTGGCGAAATTATACTCAATTATATAAATGAGTCAAGTAGTATTTGTACTAAAAACATCCTAATTTTATCAACAACAATTTAAATACAAATTTCTTATATAAGTAAAATAAAAAAACGTTTGAATGGAATCACCCTTTCAAACGTTTTAATGAAATAAATATAAATTTATTTTTCTTTTTCAACTTGGTTAAATTCAAGTTCAACAGGAGTAGCACGTCCAAAAATTGCAATTGAAACTGTTATACGATTCTTCTCATAATCAACAGCCTCAACGGTACCACTGAAATCTTTAAATGCACCATCACAAGCACGAACGACTTCACCAACTTCAAACATAGTCTTAGGTCTTGGAGAATCTTCAGTCTCACGCAAGCGACTTAATACGCGTTCAGCTTCTTTATCGCTAATAGGCATTGGTTTCTCGATTGAGCCACCTACAAAACCTAATACTCTATCTGTATGTCTAACAAGCAACCATGACTTTTCATTCATAATCATATGAATAAAAACATATCCAGGGAAAAACTTTCTTTCAGATTCGTATTTTTTTCCATCACGAATTTCTTTCACTTTTTCCTTTGGCACAAGCACTTCACCAAAATAATCTTGCATATTTTGGAGTTCAATTTGTTGCTTTAAACTTTCAGCAACACGCTGTTCATAACCTGAAAAGGCTTGAATTACGTACCACCTCATTTTACCATTACTATTTGGAGCATCTGACATGGCGAAATCCTTACAAAGAAGTTAATAAATGAATAATATTTACAAAAATTGTATCAAATACCCACAACATTAGTGCAACAATACAAGTTACAACACCTACAATTATAGTAGTTGTTCTCGCTTCTGAAGGTGTAGGCCAAACGACTCTGCGTAATTCAACGTATGATTCCTTTGCAAAGGTTAACACGTTTTTTCCTGATGTACTAAACATTGCAACAATAACAGCTAAGATAATTACAATTACTACACCAACACCCTTTAAAAGAGCATATAAATTACTGCTTGCAAAAAAGTCACCGTAGAACTTATTTAGTAAATAGTTTCCCGCTATTGCTGTACCCAATAAAACAGCAACAACTATCCAAAGCGCTACATCAAGTAATCTATTGCCAGATTGGACAACATTTTTTTCTACTTGAGGCTTTTTCTGACTCGGAGTATCTTTTGTTTGAGCAGCCATTAATAAATCCTTAAAAAAACTGATCGAAAACTATGTTTCCACGATCATTAAACCCCCGCTAAAAGCAGGGGGCACATATCATTGGCAGGGGCGGTAAGACTCGAACTCACAACCATCGGTTTTGGAGACCGCTGTTCTACCATTAGAACTACGCCCCTTCAAAACAAAGCCCCAAAAAAGGGGCTTTCTTTTATTCAGCATTAGCTAGATTATTGAATAACCTTAGCAACAACACCTGCACCTACAGTACGGCCACCTTCACGAATCG
>CAZTNG010000083.1:0-9389 GCA_964615195.1 uncultured Enterobacterales bacterium | reverse complement strand
CAAATTGACGAAAATATTAAATTATAGAAATAATGGTAGTTATATATGATAAAAAGGTTAATCATACAGTAAGAGAATCGGTGTGCAAAAGTAAACACACAAAAATACTATGTTTAGTTATTCTGCTTAATATTGATAAATATAATTTAGAGATACTAAGTTTCGAAAGTACTTTAAAGTTATTAATAATTTTAATGTAATGTTCATTTTGCTGAAAAATAGGTCATATTATTTATTATTTCAATAAGTTAATTGTTATAGTTCCATGTTTAAATTCAGCAATTATTATTTAAAATAAAGAGTTAGTCACTGAATATTTTTGATAAAAATAGTATCATTCTAATGATTTGCTTTTAGGTAAAAAAGATAGGTATTTGTATATGTCATCTTATTTGAAAAAAATGGTTCCAATTGTCGTAAGTTCTGTTTTTATTAATTATGCTGCTTTTGCAACTGATGATTATGGATTGAGAACTATTCGGGATGTATCAGAGCAGAATAGTTCAAGGGTTTCAGATTCTTATGATTTAATTTTCTCTTTTGCGATGGTTTCAAAAGGTGCTTCTGGTTACAATAATATCAATAATTTTAACAATTTATATTTGGTTTTGGATAAAGCAAAAAAAGCAGATCAACTTACTACTGAAGGTGAAGAACTTTATTTAGTAACAAAAACATTAGGAGAGTATGTAAAAAATTTATCTCCTTCTAAGCTAACTGACAATGGTAAGTTATTAGTTACAGATTTAGGAGCAAATTTTGCTAAAAATAGGCAAAAACTTTTGCTTAATAAGCAAGATTATGACAAAGAAATTGCTATTCTATTTGATTACAATGGAGAGCAGTTAGCTTTAAGTACGGGTGAAAATTTTGTTTTGGGCATGACTAAAAGTTTACCTAGTGATAGTCAAATAGTTTACATGCAAGAAGATAATAAAGCGCAAACAGAAAATGAGAAAATTTTAGCTTTTTATGATACAAATGAATACAAAAGGTATTTAACTAATTATCCAGATTTAGAAAAGGCTTTAGGCAAAATATTAGTAGCTAGACAGACAAAAGCTTATATTGGTAATGTTATTCCAAGAGTCTTTAAGAAACAATTTGCTTCAGAAATTACACATATAGGAATTGTGACAGATAGGCGACTTATGACAAAGGTTGAGGCTAAAGATTTTGTTAATTATCTGTATGAAATGTATAAATTTGTTCCTAGCATAAATTATGATTTATCAGCAAAATTTGCACCTGTTTTTAATAAGGTTATATGGGAGTCTGAACGTAGCTATTGGTCATCAATTGATGATATGAGAATGTTTTACCGGTTTGGCCCTGGGTTTGACAACCAACCAATATCATTAAATGCGGCGAAAAAAATTTTTGGTAGTTATGAGTCTGTAGTAAATGACATTGAAAGTGAAATAGTTGATGAACCAGTTAAATTATATTTTGTAGATGCAAAGGCTATGATTTCATACATTTCATTACTTAGAGGAGATTTCGTGGGGACAAGTATTGCTCCAAATGAAAGTTTTAATGTTAAAGATAACAATTTTATTGTTAGTTCCATGACTCCTATAAATTCAATTTTAATTTGGGATATATATAAATCTAGAGATGGTAAGCTTTTAGTGAAAATGAAATTGAATGGACAAGACGTTTCTTTCAAACATGAATGTAAACAGTCTGAAAATTCAGGATTGTATGAATGGCATAACTTAAGAAAGTGTATTTTAGGTAATAAAGAACTTAATTAAATATTATGCTCTGTGCTATTATTAAAAATTAATAATTTTAACACGTTTAATCATTTAAACGTGTTTTTATTCATTAATAATTGCTTACAAAGTATATAATACTTTAGCAGAGTTTCAAATGTCAGATAAATCAAATTATAATTTTTGTAACAATAAAATATCTTTATTTTCGTTAACATGGCCAATATTCATAGAGTTGGCTATGCATTGTATTACCTTATCTTTAAATCTTTTCCTTGTTGGTCAGGTCTCTGTTAATTTGGTTGCAGCATTAACGGTGGGTAATCAAGTATTTGAATTATGTATGATCTTATTTAATTTTATTGGAATTGGTACAACTGTTGTAATTTCTCAATTACTTGGTGCAAGAAACTATAGTCAACTGTCAACTGTAATTCATATGGGATTATGCGTTAACTTTGTGATTGGATTTATTATATCTATTATAATTATTTTATTTGATAAAAGTATTATGCATATCATGAATATGCCTATAGCAATATTAAATGATGGACATAGATACTTGTTAATAATCACATTGGCATTAATTCCTGAAGCATTAAATTTTGTTTTAATATCTATTTTGCGAGCATTTGGATATACAAAACACGCTATGGTTGTGTCAATGATTATAAATGTTATAACATTTGTAGGTAATATATTGTTGCTATTTGGATTGTACGGGATTCCTAAATTTGGTGTTGCAGGGGTAGCATGTGCAACTGTGGTAGGCAGAATAATTGGAACTATACTGTTGTTATATATTGTTATAACAAAAACTCATATAAAAATTTATATTAGAAACTTGTTTTCTTTTTCTTATCCTCTTTTAAAAAGAATGTTGCACATTGGCTTACCAGGTGCTGGTGAGAATTTATCATGGCATATGCAGTTTATGGTAGTCACTTCATTTATTGCTTATTTTGGAGAAATCCCTTTAGCAACACATGGTTTATATTTCCAAATTTGTATTTTTATTATGTTGTTTGCTCAATCGTTAGCGATGAGTACTGAAATAATTGTTGCACATCATGTCGGTGCATTTAAATTGCGTTATGCATATTCGCAATTACTAAGAAGCTTAAAGATTGGTTTTGTAATTACATTGATAATTGCCTTGGGAAATGCTTTTGTTTTTGGTAAGCCTCTTTTGAGTTTGTTTACTGATAGTAATGAAGTTTTAGTGATGGCTACAAATTTATTTTATCTTAGTATAATAATGGAGCCGGGTAGAATTTTTAATATCATAGTAATTAATTCCTTAAGGGCAACTGGTGATGCTCAATTTCCTATGTGGATGGCTATTATATCAATGTGGGGAATATCAATTCCTGTAGGTTATTTTTTAGGTGTATACATGAACTATGGGTTAATTGGTATATGGATTGGTATGGCATGTGATGAATGGTTTAGAGGAATTTCAATGTATATTAGATGGCATACAAGAATTTGGGAAAAGAAAATAGTACAATTAAAAAAAGAAGAATTAACTAAGCATTTAATTTAAGGATTTTTATGATTTATGGTACTTTAGATAATTTGGCTTTATTAAAGAAACAAACTATATTGTTTCCATTAATAATGATGGCAAAAAGTGTTGATACTGGTGATAACCTTGGTAAAGTTTGTTTTTTAAATAACCAAATTTATGCAAATTTTGATAAAAGTTTAACAGAGTCTATTAATGACAGAAAGATGGAATTTCATAAAGATTATTTAGATGTGCATATAATGTTAAATGGGGTTGAAAAGATAGGTTTTTATCAGTCTCCAATTTGTGATCAAGATATAGAATTATGTCCTTTTGATAAAACAAAAGATTTGGGTTTCGTTAAGGATAGGGAACAAACAAATTATTTAACATTAACGGAAAACTCTTTTGCTGTATTTTTCCCAGGGGAATTACACAAACCATTATGTTCAGTAGTAAATGATATAAGTGTAAGAAAAATTGTGTTGAAAGTTCATAAAGATTTTTTGAATTAGTTTAATTCATTAGTAAAAAAGAGAATTAAAAAATTCTCTTTTTTATGTGATAATAAATCCTTATTATGAAGGAAGAAAGTTGTTATTTTTCATCCAATTTTCAATGTTCACTAAAATTGAATCATTTTTGTCAATAGTTATACTACTTAAAAAATCAATAGGTTGATCAATTGATATATCTTGCTCTTTAGCATATTCGATAAAACTTTGAGCATAAGCAAAGCTATTGGTGTAGAATTCATTTGCCATATCAATTTCAAGAGTAATTACTTGTTCAAAAGATTTATCAAATTTCCAATGACGAAGTATAGCAATACCTAATGGCAATTTAATTTTGTTAATGTATCTTTCAATTTCAGCGTAGTCATTCTCGTGAAGATCGTGATGATTTCTATAAAAGATATCTAATTCTCCAATGAAAGGTAATACACCTATATTTAATAAAGCTGACGCCAAAATAATATAATCAATGATAAGAGGTTGAATCTTTATATATTTTATTGTACACATTTGTAATGCTAGTTTACAAAGTTTTCGAGAAAGTAAAAATTGTTTCTTGCTGTAATCGCTTAAATAACTATTTTTAAATTCAAAATTTTGTTCAATAGCTAATGCGAGAGCTATTGATGTTGAACTGCTCAATCCAATTCTACTGATTGCATTTGGAAGTGTTGTAACAGTTGTTCCTGGATTAGAATATCTAAGTGTTTGGGATAATCTTACAACTTGAGATGAAACACTAGTATCAGAACTTATTAAATTGGCTAAATCTTTAACTGAAAGACAGGTATTATTTACTTGTGAACTTAATTTTAAAACTAGCTCTGGCATAGATGGTATGCAGAGCTCATCTTTTTTTAATTCTGCTGCAATTTTTTTTACAATAATGTCTAAGTCTGAAGAATTGGTCATTGCTTTAACTCTAATAGTAATAAAAATTTAATGTATTCAATATTGTTTAAAGAATATAAACTTAACTATTATACAATGTTTAGCTATGCAAAAATGGTATTTTTACATAAATTGTTGTGTACGCACTATAAATATTTACTTGAAAATATAACTATGTAAATTAAAGTAGGATATATTAGGTATTGTTAAAGTTAGTAGGTAATTTTTATAAATGAGTTTATCGAAAGAATTGTCGTATAGATTTAGAGGGATAAGAGCACTGTATGGAGATGATGTTTTAGAAAAATTCATAAATAGTCACGTCTGTATCGTTGGTTCAGGAGGCGTTGGTTCATGGATTATAGAAGCTCTTGTGCGTAGTGGAATTGGGAACATTACCATAATAGACAATGATGTTGTTGATGAAAGTAACACTAATCGACAATTGCATACATTAGTGGGTAATTATAAAAAATACAAAGCTCAAGTAATGAAAGACAGGATGAAACTTATAAATCCAGATGTAAGAATTGATGTTGTTTTAGATTTTTTGACTGCAGATAATATGAATGTTTTATTACCAAAAAATATTGATGCAATAGTTGATGCAATTGATTCTTTGCAATCTAAGGCTGCTTTAATTGATTATGCAATAAAAAATAAATTATTTATTGTATCGTCAGGAGGAGCTGGAGGAAAAACTAATCCTCAATCTGTAAAAGTTGCTGATTTATCTAATGCTACTAATGACAAACTACTATCTAGATTACGAACTATATTACGAAAAAATTATTCTTTCCCCAAAGCTGGTACAAAAATGAAAGTGATGGTAGTTTATTGTGATCAACAAGGACTATTGTCTAAAGAAATTACTAATGCTGTTGATGTACCAAATTTTGGAGCAAATATGTGTGTAACAGCAACCGTTGGTTTAAATATAGCTTCACTAGTGATAGAAAATTTCAGGAAGAATGTTAATGGATAAAGAACAAGCAAAAAAAATATTGCGAAGTTATATGCCTAGTTATTTAAAAATGCGAGGATTGAATTACTCGGATTATTTTATTTGTTTAAATAAAGAGCATGAAAGTTCTAAATGCACTATGAGTTATAATCCGAAAGATTATACGATTCATTGTTATGATTGTGGGTGCACATATGATATTTTTGCGTTAATTGGTTTAGATTATGGATTGCTTCATTTTTCTGAGCAATTTGATAAAGCAATGTCTTTATTTCTACCAAATGAAAATATAACTGAAGCAAAATTTATATCGGCAAATATAAAAGACAATGTAACTGAGACTGAATCATTGATTGATTATACTGAATATTTTCGAGAGTGTTCCCTAAAATTAACGCAAACTTCATTTTTTATGGATCAAGGATTTTCTGAGAATTTAATTTCACGCTTTAATTTGGGATATGACCCCCTGTATAAGGTTGATTCTTTATCAATTCCACATGTTATAATACCTAATGGTCCATATTCTTTTTTAGCTATAAACATTAGTGATGAATTTAATTACAATAAATCTATTGTTGGCCATAAACATATTTTTAATTCATCGGCATTTAATTATAGTGATAATATATTTATCACTTTTAATGAATTAGACTGTTTGGTAATTGAGGAGTGTGGTTCTCATTCTGTAGCATTAGTTGATAATTGTAATTTGCACGAATTATTAAATATAATTAAACAGCAATATATTAAACGTGATTATTACATTTGTTTAGAAAAAGCAAAAACTGATAAAAACATTATAGATATGTTGTCTTCTGAATTTAATAGTTTGGATTTATGTTTTTATATTATAGATATTTATTATCCATATACTAGTATTTGTGAGATGATGCTTTATGCAAAGGATAAGCTTAGAGCTAGATTAACGAATATAAATAAATATGTGTCAATTCAACCTAAAAAATTATTGCCCAAAAAAAAGCATAGCAGATATTTTAATATAGAAAGCTTTAAAAATTTAGATATGCCTAATGGTATATATTCAGTGATATCTAGTTCGTTAGTTAGAAGGTTAATTATTAGTTCTTGGTTATTTAATGAATCATCACCAATGCTATATTGTACAAGTAATATTGATTGGTTCAATTTAAGCACAATAATTTCTGATTACTCTGATAAAAAACAAATTAATTATTATTCATTTGTACAAAAAATTGGATTTTCTGAAATAACAGGTAATGTGTTATTTGATGTTAATTCAATTGTTGATTTGGTTTTTATGCAGAAATTAAAATTGATAAAGAATAGTACTATTTTGGTAAATTTTGATTGTTTGCCAAATGAATATATTCAAAAATTTGTTACCAATCTTTATCAAGAAATAAAAGATTTAAATATCAAGGTGGTGTTATTTTTTAATGATTATGATAAAAAGAAGTTCGAAAATTATAGTTTAGATTACTTTTTAGTAGAGGAATCTAATTTAAATAGTAATGTTAATTTGATTGATCAATTAAAAATCAAACATATATCATATGATGGAATGGAGTCTGAATTTTTAATGGAAACAATTTGTTATGAATCTTAATGATAAACAAACTGAAGCTGTGCATTATATTTCTGGTCCTTGTCTAGTTATTGCAGGGGCAGGATCAGGGAAAACAAGAGTAATTACAGAAAAAATAGTTCATCTGATTAATAATTGTGGCTATGAAGCAAGAAATGTTTATGCTGTAACTTTTACAAATAAAGCAGCCAAAGAAATGAAAGAAAGAATTTCTTCAGTTTTGGATTCACAACAGATCAAAGGATTGAAAGTATCTACATTTCATTCATTAGGTTTAGAGATCTTAAAAAATGAATATTCTCATGTTGGTAAGAAGGCCAATTTCACATTGTTTGATGAATATGATCAACAAGGAATTGTAAAAGAAATTTTACAACGAATGAATTCTGAATCATTAGATAAAGATGATTTAAAGGAAAAAATTGCTAATATTATTCAAAAAATTTCCAACTACAAAAATGATTTGTTATCTCCTAATGATGTGAATTATAGTAAAGATGAACAGTTTTATTTCCTAATATATCAAGAGTATCAAAGATGTTTAGATTCATATAATGCTTTAGATTTTGATGATCTTATTTTTTTACCAACCATCCTTTTTAAAAATAACGAAGAAATTTTAAGTAAATGGCAAAAAAAGGTACGTTATTTATTAGTTGATGAATATCAAGATACAAATTCAAGTCAGTATGCATTTATAAAATTACTTGTTAAAAAACATGAACATTTTACAGTTGTAGGTGATGATGATCAGTCGATATATTCATGGCGAGGTGCTCGACCTCAAAATATTCCTATGTTGCAGAAGGATTTCCAAAATTTAAAAGTCATAATGTTGGAGCAAAATTACAGATCAAAAGGACGAATTTTAAAATGTGCTAATACTTTAATATCACATAATCCTCATGATTTTGTTAAGAATTTGTATTCTGAATTAGATTATGGAGAAAAAATTCGTGTTGTTGAAATTCCAAGTTCTATGCAAGAAGGAAAAAAAATTGTTACAGAATTAATGGCGCATCATTATATTCATCACTCAAATTATAGAGATTATGCAATCTTATATCGAAGCAACTATCAATCTAGAGAACTTGAAAAAGCTCTTCAGGAAAGTAATATTCCCTATAGAATTATTGGAGGAACTAGTTTTTTTGCGCAATCAGAAATAAAGGACATGATGTGTTATTTGAGAGTTTTAGCATCAAATGACGATAGTAAAGCCTTTTTAAGAATTATCAATGTACCTAGAAGAAATATTGGTTCTGCATCAATTGAACATTTGGATAGTTTTGCGCGTAAAAAAGATATAACACTTTTGGATGCGTGTATGGATCAATCTATTTTTGATCATTTAAAAAGAAAAGAAGCTGAAAATTTTTTTAATTTTGGACAGATGATTATATCTCTTCGACAAAAATTGAACAGCAATTTATATAAAGATTATTTAAAGAAATTACCAGAAATTGTGGGATATGAACAATGGTTATTTGCTGATTCTAGTAGCGACAAAAGTGCCGAAATAAGATTGGAGAATGTTAAAACCTTATTAACTTGGGTTCAACAATCAATGGAAGGTAATATTCAAGATTTATTGGAACCAATGAAATTTAATGAAGCAATTACTAAACTTGCACTTAGAGAGCTATTGGATAGAAATGAGCAGGATTATGAATTAGATGAAGTCCAATTAATGACATTACATTCATCTAAAGGATTAGAATTTCCTTATGTTTTTTTGATAGGTATGGAAGAAGGTATTCTCCCTCATAAGACAAGTGTTGAACAAAATGATGTTGATGAGGAAAGAAGGCTTGCTTATGTTGGTATCACAAGAGCAAAAATTGAATTAATTTGTACTCTTTGCTTGGAGAGAAAGACTAGAGAACAAGATCAACTTCATCCAAAACCAAGTAGGTTCCTTAGTGAATTACCTCAAGAAGATTTAGCTTGGGAAAAGAAAGGTGAACATGTAAACAAGATTGATAGTGAGAAAGAGATGGAACAAATATTCAACGAATTTGATCAAATGTTTAAGCAATTTATAGATGGCTCAAAATGATGAGTTGAGAATACATTTTTTTAATGTTTATAGGGTATTTCGTTTTTAAGTTTTATGATTGACTAGCTTTTTTAGAAAAATGCACCCAATAAGTTGCTCAACTTATTGGGTGCATTGCATAGTAAAAATTTTTTTATTTCATTTTTACAAATGAAATACAAC
>CAZTNG010000082.1:7738-9450 GCA_964615195.1 uncultured Enterobacterales bacterium | reverse complement strand
GAATTATAAAAAATTATTTTTTTAATGATTTTATTGAAAATTTATTATGTAAGTTATTGATTATAATTAAATAATTAAATAGTGGGTCTAATATTAGAATAGTAACAAAATAGTAACGTTGTAGTTTATAAATTTATCTTATTATAATAAAAATTCTTAATTGAAAAAATTAAAGGCGTGTAATTAATACACGCCTTAACTTAAAATATATTAGAACAAATTATAATTTGCCTAAATCTTTTAATTTAGCACCATTCATTAGGTTCTTTTCAAGATGTTCGAGTGATACACCCTTTGTTTCTGGAACAAAGAACATTGTTACGAAAATTGATACTACACAGAATCCTGCATACATTAACATTGTTCCTGATGCACCAAAGTGATTTAATAATGTAAGGAAGCTTGCGCCTACAATCATATTTGCAATCCAATTTGTACCAGTTGAACAGGTTATACCAAAGTCGCGGCCACTTAATGGTTGGATTTCTGAACATAATACCCAAATTAAAGGACCAGCAGAGAATGCAAAGCAGATGATGAATAACAATACAAAAGCAATTGCAAGATAGCTTAAAATACCAGTAGGGGTCATGCTCATCAATAATGCAACAGCACCGAGAGAAATTGCCATGATTATAAAGCCTAGAATTAAAATTGGCTTACGTCCCCATTTGTCAACTAAATATATTGCAATAAATGTTGCTAACACATTAGTTAAACCAAACATTACTGTACCCCAATCTTGTGCTGATGCGCTTACAAAACCTGCACTCTTAATCAATTCAGGGCCGTAATACATGATTACGTTCATACCTGTTAATTGTTGAGCAATCTGTAAAACCACACCTAAAATTACAGTGCGACGGAAATTTTTGTTGTTGAGGAAGAAATTAAAACCACCACTTTGTTTGTTATTAACTGTATCAATGATTTCATTAACTTCTTTCTGTGCATCTTCTTCGCTACCACGAATGTGCTTTAACACTTCAAAAGCTTGTTCTGAACGACCAACAGAAACTAACCATCTAGGTGAACGAGGTAGGGTAAATACACCTAAAAGGAATATTGTTGCAGGGATTGCTGTAACACCAAGCATCCATCTCCAACTTGTACTTACTGTAAATAGATAGTCAGTTGCTACACCTTCAACACCTTCAATATAGGTAGAGCCTCTAATTGCAGCATTTGAAAGGAATGCTACTAAAATACCAATTGTGATCATTAACTGATACATTGAAATCATAGTACCACGGATAGACTGTGGAGCTACTTCTGATAAATACAAAGGAGCAGTAAATGAAGCAATACCAATAGCAACACCAAGTGTAATACGGAAACAAATTAATGAAGTTGCATCCCATGATAAAGCACAACCCATTGCACCGATTAAAAATAGCAAAGCACCTAAGATTAGCGAAATTTTACGACCAAGTCTGCGGGTTAGGAAACCTGCACCAATGGCACCAATGGCGGCACCACCCATCATTGAGCCAACTACCCATGATATTTCGTTTTCAGAAAGTTTTAAATCTGTAATGATAAATTCTTTAGCTTGGGCAATTACACCGATGTCTATACCGAATAGTAAACCAGCTAAAGCTGCAAGGAAGCAAACCCAAAATACAGTTTTTGCACCCGAATTAGAAGATACTGAACTCATAAGTCCTCACTTTGAATAAAATTTATAAATTAGAATTGTTAAAATTATTTTT
>CAZTNG010000082.1:0-7638 GCA_964615195.1 uncultured Enterobacterales bacterium | reverse complement strand
AAAAATGTGATTAATAGCTAAAATGAAAATTATTACACTATATTCATGAAAATTACACAAATATATATTAACTGTATATGTAACGTTACATTAAAATCTATTATTAAAAATTTATCTGTTAATAATAAACAAAGTTAAAGGATTATTAGAAAATATAATATTTCTGAAAAATTTTCAAATTCTCGATTTGATACTATATTTAATTGCAATCATATCAATGTAATACAATTATTAAAATCATAAGATTACATGAAGAAATGTAAACAAAAAAAATAATGTAATATTAACGTTTTTGCATTTATCAAAATCTGTAACTCTTGTTATTTATGCACAATCAATTATAATTTGAGTAATACTTTAGATACCTTTTGGATATTTTATGACTTGTTTATCTTTACCTCAGTTTTCTAGTGCTTCAGTTCTTGTTATCGGTGATGTAATGCTTGATCGATATTGGAAAGGTTCTAGCAGTAGAATTTCTCCAGAGGCTCCAGTTCCTATTGTTAAGGTTAATGAAAAAGAAGATAGAGCTGGTGGTGCTGCAAATGTAGCATTAAATATCTCTGCCTTAGGTGCTCCATGTAGGTTAATTGGAATTATCGGTAAGGATGAAGCTGGTTATGAATTGGAGGAATATCTTAAAAGTGCAAGTGTTAACACATCTTTTGTAGTTTCTAATGATTTACCTACTATAACAAAATTAAGAGTAATTAGTAGAGGTCAGCAACTCATAAGATTAGATTTTGAAGAAGATTTTAAAAATACAGATCAAGCTCCTATTCTTTCTAAGGTGAGAGATTGCATAAAAAAAGCAAAAGTTGTTGTTTGTTCAGATTATGCTAAAGGTGCATTGAGTTCAATTACTCGAATGATTGAAATAGCAAAGTCTGAAGGTATTCCTGTATTGATTGATCCTAAAGGTACAGATTTCGAGAAATATAGAGGTGCATCTTTATTAACACCTAATATGAGTGAATTTGAGGCGGTTGTTGGTAAAGTTACAAGTGAAGATGATTTGGTTAAGAAAGGTCTTAAGCTAATTGCAGAATATGATATTGATTCATTGTTGGTAACAAGATCTGAAAATGGAATGACTTTAATTAGACATGGTTTTGATCCTATCTCGTTGCCTACTGAAGCAAAGGAAGTGTACGATGTAACTGGTGCAGGAGATACTGTTATTGGTACTCTTGCAGCATCTCTTGCTGCTGGGTGTCAATTACCAGAAGCTTGTGCTTTGGCAAATAAAGCCGCTGGTATCGTCGTAGGTAAAGTTGGAACATCTATTGTTTCTCCAACAGAACTAGCTAATGCAATGTCAGCACATAAATCAAAAATTACAGGGGTTGTTTCAAAGCAACAATTAGTTGAAGCTGTACGCGATGCAAAAGCTAATGGCCAGTGTGTTGTTATGACAAATGGGTGTTTTGATATTTTGCATGCAGGGCATGTTCAATATTTGAATGAAGCTGCAGCGCTAGGCGATAAGCTTATTGTAGCTGTAAACTCTGACGAATCAGTTTCTAGATTAAAAGGGCCAACAAGACCTATAAATCCTTTAGACGAAAGAATGAATATATTAGCTAATTTAAAGTCAGTAGATTGGGTAGTTCCTTTTTCCGAAGATACTCCTAGGGATTTAATTGCGGAAGTTCTGCCTAATATTTTAGTTAAGGGTGGTGATTATAAACCATCTGAAGTTGCTGGTTTTAAAGAAGTTACTGAAAATGGTGGAGAAGTTAAAATTTTAAGCTTTAAAGATGGGTGTTCAACGTCAAATGTTGTAAAAAAAATAATGAATTCATGTAAAGAATAATTTTTAATACTCACATTATATGCAAAGAAGCAAACTAATATTAGTTTGCTTCTTTTCCTATCAAATTAGCTTAGTTTCAAATAATTAATTTATTTTTATTATTACCAATTTTTTGAAATACGTTCAAGCATAATGTAAAGAGATTGCGCGAGAGAATCTTCTCCAAAAAAATTACGTATTGCAGGGAAATCTTCTACAGTAGCTGCTGTATATCGTTTTTCTTCGTTATCAATAAGTTCCATTCGCTGGCACACAAATTTATCACTTCTAGTCATAAATAGTTTAAGGTAACCTAATCTTCTGTTATCTTTGCTTTGACGTTCTTCAACGTTGCAAATTTGCCAACCTTTAAAAGTGATGTCAATTTTTCCATCTCTTTTTACAATTTCATCTGATGGAAGATCTGAAATGTTTTTGCAAAGATCTGGACGCTCTTTTATTTCAGCGTTTTTATGGTCTTCTTCTGTAACCTTTCCTAATCCGCTAGCAACATTTCCTTGCTCATTTGCAACAGTTTTTTCAATAAGCTGTTTAGCTTTATCCCATAACCCCATAAGTCATTTCTCCTGAAATTGTTGTAATAGTTCCTATTATCTATAATAATTAAATATTAGTAATTGTATTATCTTGAAAATGTGAAGTTAAAATATTAAATTTGCAAAAATATTAAAAATTGTTACTTAAAAAAGTTTTGCTTCAAGTTGCAGAGCATTTCATAAATTGAACAACTTAATGAAGTTTATATATATGAGATAATCTAACTTTGTAATCTGTCATGATTATGGAGATATAGACTTAACAATATTTGAGGTTGTTTTTTTAACCCCTATCTATCAAATAGATAAGATATCTAGTTAACTTATTATTAATTATAAAAAGTATTGTTAGCCTTTTAGTACTTAAGTATTATTCCTTCCAAAGTCAATAGTTCTCAAATTTGTTTTTATTTATAAGTCTTAAAAATAATACCCCCTGTAGTTTGTTCAAATTACAGGGGGGCAATATTATAAATTAATTAATATATTGATTAATCTTTGATTAACCCTGAATTTACTTTTTGAATATCTTCTTCACACAATAAACCTGTAGTGTAGCGTAAATTTAACCAACTCATGATGTATGTATATCGAGCGCTAGCGAGGTTACTTTTAGCACTATATAATCTTTGTGTTGCATCTAATACATCAACTATTGTTCTTGTACCAACTTGGTATCCAGCCTCTGTCGCTTCCAAAGCACTTTGTGCAGAAACAACACTTTGTTGATAAGCCTTTACGGTACCGATGGATGCATTAATGTTGTTATATTGATTATATAAATTAGTTTTCACTGTTCTATGTGATAATTCTAAACTTTCAGAAGCAGCTATATAATTCAGCTTTTCTTGTTCTACGGCGCTATTGGTTGCTCCACCAGAATAAAGAGGCATATTAAATTCAACTCCAATAGAACCTGAATTTAAAGTACCATCTTCCTTACTAGCATTATTTTCTTTATAGTTTGTGTATTGAGAACTCAAACCACCAATTAAATCCAAAGTTGGTTCATATCCAGTTCTTGCTAAACTAATTTTTTCCTTAGCAATTTCTTTTTCAACCATTTTTGCTTGTAATGAAATATTATTTTCTTCTGCTTGCTTTAACCAAAAGTTAGAATCTTTTTTAATTCCAGGTGTTGCAAATTTTGAAACATCTAGTTTATCAAGTTTTTTATGTTCAAGACCTGTAATTTGGCGCAAATTTTCATAACTATTTTCAAGATTGTTTTCAGCTACAATAACTTGTGCAGATGCCTGGTCGTAAGCTGCCTTAGCTTCCTGAACGTCGGTATTTGCGATTAACCCAACTTTAAAGCGTTGATTTGATTCATCAAGTTGTCTTTTAAGAGCAGCTTGATTTGCTTTTTCATATTCAAGTACATCTATTGCTTCAAGTACACCAAAATAAGCTGTAGAAGTTCTGAGTATCAAATTTTGCTTAGCATCGTTGTAATCTAAATCTTGTTTTGTTGCTAATTTCTCTGAAATACTACTATTTATAAAATTAGAGTGTCTCCAAATAGATTGTTGTAACGAAATTTGTCCACCAGCAACAAAAGCTGTATTTAAATCGTCTCTGTTTGTTTTTTGATATTGCGCTGTACCTTTTAAATTTATTTGAGGTAAGTTAGCCGCATTAGTTTCATTAATCGCTTCATATGCACTGTCTCTTTGTGCCTTTGATTGTAGTATTACAGGATCCCTTGCTTGAGCTAGAGAGTAAATATCTATAAGACTGTCAGCAAATGAAGATGTGGCAACAGTTGAAAAGATTACTGCTGTAATAAATGATGTACGCATAGTATTCCTCGTAAGAGATTAGTTGATACGTTCGCTATTATATCTTATACGTGAAAATTAAAAATAACTTTATAGAGACAATATTTGTAAAATTGTCTGTCTATTATAAATTTAATATTTTATTTTAAATTTTTGTTGAAATTACATTCATTATTTATAAAAAGTAATAGTAAATTTAAAAATGGTATTTTTTATGATTTCAACATGACGTGTACTAATTTTAACAATATATTTTTAAATTAATATATCTGTTGAAAAAGAAAAATTTGGAGCGAGTGACGGGAATCGAACCCGCGTGTAAAGCTTGGGAAGCTTTCATTCTACCATTGAATTACACTCGCATTAATTTGGTTGCTTATAATACTTAAACTGTAACAAAAGTGCAATCTTATTTTTTAGCAGATAGGAAATAAAGTAATAATTTGGAATAATGATTATATTTTATACATGCTTGTGAAATTTATTTTTTAAATATGTTTTATATGATAAATATTTTTTTTCAGTAGTTTTTATAAAGATAAATATGAAGTATTTATAATATGCAAAATCTAAAAATTGAAAGATTGATTGTTCAAATAATTTTATGATTACATAACTAATTTTTATAAAAATTTGTATGTCAACTAGTAATTTTTCAGTAAATTTTTTTTGTATATAATGTTCACAGTATCTGTGTTTTTACTTGTGAATAAAATCTGAATAACCTGTTATTAACATGTGAGAACCGTTATTCTTACGTAATGTTCATTTTTTTTTAAATATATTATTTGACTTTTTAAAATGTTAGATAAATCAATAGCTTATGTTTTTATAAAATATAATTTATAAATATTATTTTTTAATATTAATTATTTTGTTTTCTATTGATATGTAATGTGTTTTTTTGTGGATATTTAATAAATATTTTATAAATATAAAATTATATTATTGGTTGTTTACTTATATATTTATATGATGAGTGGAGATTTGTTTTATCTAGCTAGTTTTAAAATCGATATTTAAGTTTTTATGTATTAAAGTTAAATACTGTGATTATTATTACATTGTCTAGTGTAATGATTTACAATATGACGAATTAATAAGTGCAGAGAAGTTTTTATATGAGTAATCGAGAGATTTCTGTAGAAAAAAAAACAATTAGTTGTAATCCTATAATTTCAGTAAAGAATGTTTATAAATATTACAAAGTTAAAGGTAACCAAGTAACAGCTTTAGATAATGTTTCAATTGATATCAATAAGGGGGATATTTATGGCATTATAGGAATGTCTGGTGCAGGGAAAAGTACCTTAGTTCGTTGTATGAATTTTTTAGAGATTCCTGATTCTGGTACTGTTTCTGTTGAAAATGAAATTTTAGGAAATCTTAATAGAAAGAAATTAGCTAAAATACGTAGAACTACAGCTATGATTTTTCAGCATTTTAATTTGTTAATGCAAAGAACTGTTTTAGGAAATGTTTGTTTCCCAATGGAAATTGATGGTGTTGATAAAAAAAGTGCAAAAGAACAAGCAATAAAACTTTTAACTATGGTAGGTTTAGAGGACAAATTATATTCTTATCCTGTTCAATTGTCAGGTGGCCAAAAGCAAAGAGTAGCTATAGCTAGAGCATTGGCTACTAATCCAAAAATTTTGTTATGTGATGAGGCAACTTCTGCGTTAGATCCTCAATCAACGATTTCAATTCTTAAAATTTTAAAGGACATTAACAATAAATTGGGTATTACAATTGTTGTAATAACTCATCAAATGTCTGTTGTAAAAGAAATATGTAACAGCGTAGCCATAATGGAAAATGGTAGGATAATGGAATATGGTCAAGTTTCTGATATATTTATTCACCCTAAAACGGAAATAGGTAGAAATATTATTTTTGATGGAACAAATATACCAAAATTAGATTCTTCTCGAAAGGTAAGAATTGTGTTTAATTCAAGAAGCACAAATGAACCGGTGGTAGCTAATATGATTCTAGAATTTGGTATGCCTGTAAATGTATTATTTGCTGATTCACAGTTAATTGATGGCGTTACAACAGGGCAAATGTTAATTGAATTACCGGAAGATCAATCTATAGCCCAAAAGATGCTTGCTTTTTTAAAATCCAAGAATTTAATAATAGAGGAGTATCAAGATGAATAGTTTTTGGGAACAAATGCTTTTAGGCACATGGGAAACTGTTTATATGACTATTGTTTCTACATTCTTTGGTTATGTATTAGGTTTACCATTAGGTTTGGCATTAAATATTTGTCATCGCAATGGTTTACATCCACAAAGAACAATTTACAGAGTTGTAGACATCATTACCAATGTTGCTAGAAGTATTCCATTTTTAATTTTAATGGTAATTGTGATACCTATTAGTACTTTTATTGTGGGGCGATCTTATGGTTCTACAGCGACAATTGTTCCTCTTGTACTAGGTGCAGCTCCTTTTATTGCTCGTTTAGTTGAATCGTCATTAAATGAAGTTGATAAAGGTGTTATTGAAGCAACCATTAGTATGGGAGCTAGTACTTGGCAAATTATTTGGAAGGTATTACTAGTTGAATCTAGAACATCTTTATTAATTGGTGTTACGATAACTTTGTGCACAATTCTAGGTTATTCTGCAATGGCAGGAGCTATTGGTGGTGGTGGATTGGGTGCTATTGCAATTCAATATGGCTATTATCGATATGATTCAACTATGATGTGGTCTGCTGTTGCTCTTATAATTTTTGTAGTGCAAATACTGCAAATTGCAGGAATGTTTTTGGCTAGAAAACTCGACCATAGAAAAATTCACTAATTATGAAAGGCGTGTTGTTTATATCACGCCTTTTAATTCAAATATAAGCAAGTATTTCTGCAATAAATAAAATTGTTATGAGTGTATGTTGCTATAATCAATTGGTTTTAAATACATGGTATTTAGTAGTTTTTTGCCTGAAGTCGTTTTGAATAAATTTTTTTCAAGAGCTACTGCTCCTTTTTCTCCAAGTTCATCTTCTAATACATTTACGAGCATATCAGCTTCTGCCAAAATTTGAAAATCTAATCCATCGATAGCTTTATAGGTGTGGTGATGTCCGACAAGGAAGCAGATTCTTTCAATTGATTCTTTAGAAAAATTTAATTCTAATAGCATTTTTTCAGCTATAGACGGTCCAAGTTCTTCTTGGCATTTTCCTGAACTTTTTCCATAAAGTTTTTCAGCTGCTTTAATTCCACAATCATGAACTATTGCGGCAGCTTCTAAAACCATTAGCATGTCTTCAGAGACATCTTCTGTATATGCAATTAATTTGCAGAAAGAGTGTACTTTTAAAAAATGCTGAATACGTTTAGCATCGCCAGTGTAATAATTGATCATTAGATCTGTAAGTTTAAAAATTTGGTCTTTCATAAAAATGAACCTTTCAATAAATAATGTTTATTATCTCTTTTTTTATAAATTATGGTATTAAAAGGTGATATTAAAAATGGTTAAATGAAAT
>CAZTNG010000081.1:0-9952 GCA_964615195.1 uncultured Enterobacterales bacterium | reverse complement strand
CGACCATTACCATCGCCAACAACTGTTAAAGCGGTGAAAGAGAAAATACGACCACCTTTCACTACTTTTGCCACACGATTAACTGCAACTAATTTTTCCTGCAGTTCTGTAGCCTGAGCTTCACTTTTAGCCATTCTCTACCACCTTAGAACTTAAGACCAGCTTCACGAGCGGCATCTGCTAATGCAGCTACACGACCGTGATACTGGAAACCTGAACGATCGAAAGATACTTCAGTTACATTCTTGGAAACTGCGCGTTCAGCGACAACTTTTCCAATTAACTTAGCAGCTTCTTGATTACCGGTGTACTTTATTTGCTGTGCTAATTCCTTTTCTAAGGTAGAAGCACAGGCAACTACACAACCTTCGCTGTTAATTACTTGAGCGTAAATATGACGCGGAGTACGATAAACAACAAGGCGGGTTGCTCCCAATTCATGCATCTTAGCGCGCGCTTTAGTAGCACGGCGAAGACGAGCTTGTTTCTTATCCATTGATTAATCCTACTTCTTCTTAGCTTCTTTAATATGAACAATTTCATCAGAATAACGTACGCCTTTACCTTTGTAAGGTTCTGGAGAACGGAAAGCTCTGATATTTGCTGCAACCTGACCAACTAATGCCTTGTCAGCTCCCTTTAGAACAATTTCTGTCTGAGTAGGAGTTTCACAAGTTACACCTTCTGGAAGATCATAATCAACAGGATGTGAGAAACCAAGACTTAGATTTAACACCTTACCTTTAGCTTGTGCACGATAACCAACACCAACTAATGTAAGCTTTCTAACATAACCCTTTTCAACACCAACAACCATATTGTGTACTAACGCACGAGCAGTACCTGCTTGAGCATTAGCAGCAATTGAAGAATCAATTGGTGCAAAAGTTACGTGACCATCCTTAACTTCAACCACAACTTGTGAATTCAAAGTCTTGCATAATGCTACCTTTGAACTCTTTACAGTTACAGTATTATTATCTAAAGTCACTTCGATACCTGCAGGGATAACTACAGGAGATTTAGCAACACGTGACATATATTCTCCTTACCCTTAAGCAACGTAGCAAATAACTTCACCACCAATTCCGCTCTTACGAGCAAGGCGGTCAGTCATTAAACCCTTAGATGTTGAAATAACAGCAATACCTAAACCATTTTGGATCTTAGGTAATTCTGCACAGCACTTGTAGATACGAAGACTTGGACGTGAAACACGCTTAATGAATTCTACTACAGGCTTACCCTGAAAATATTTAAGTTCAATTTCAAGAACTTTTTTTACATCACCAGTTACATTAACACTAGCAACATAACCTTCTTCTTTGAGAAGATTTGCAATAGCAAGCTTCTGCTTTGAAGACGGCATAGATACCGCAACTTTGCCAACTGCCTGGCCGTTACGAATACGAGTCAATAAATCCGCAATTGGATCTTGCATACTCATAAGTCAATCTCCTAGATTACCAGCTAGCCTTTTTAAGACCTGGAATTTCGCCTCTCATCATGTGTTCACGTACTTTAATACGACACATACCAAACTTGCGTAAGTAGCCATGTGGACGACCAGTGATGCTACAACGATTACGCTGACGGATTACGCTTGAGTCACGTGGTAGAGATTGTAGTTCTAACACAGCAGACCAACGTTCTTCCTCTGAAGCGGTAACGCTAGAAATGATTGCCTTAAGCTTTTGACGCTTTTCAAAATACTTTTCAGCAAGGAGTTCGCGCTTTAATTCGCGCATCTTCATAGATGTTTTTGCCATGATGTTAACCTTACTTGCGGAATGGGAAATTAAAGGCAGACAATAAAGCACGAGCTTCATCATCAGACTTTGCTGTGGTAGTAATTGTAACATCCATACCACGAATAGCATCAACCTTATCAAATTCAATTTCAGGGAAAATGATTTGTTCACGCACGCCCATAGAATAATTACCGCGACCATCGAAAGACTTAGAACTAACACCGCGGAAGTCACGAATACGTGGCATTGCAATGCATATTAAACGTTCTAAAAATTCCCACATACGTTCACCGCGTAAGGTAACCTTACAACCGATCGGGTAGCCTTCACGAATCTTAAAGCCCGCTACGGATTTACGAACTTTAGTGATTAATGGCTTTTGGCCAGAAATAGCTGTCATATCTTTAACAGCATTTTCTAAAACCTTTTTATCAGCCACAGCTTCACCGACACCCATATTAAGGGTAATCTTTTCGATCCTAGGGACTTGCATGACAGTCTTGTAACCAAACTTTTCTACTAAAGCTTTAACTACTTCTTGTCTATAAATATCATGCAGTTTCGCCATTGATAACTCCAATTATTTAACAAGTTCATTATTAGACTTGAAGAAACGAACTTTTTTGCCGTCTTCAATTCTGAAACCAACACGATCAGCCTTCTGTGTAGAAGGATTTAAGATCGCAACATTTGAAACATCGATAGGAGCTTCTTTTTCAATAATGCCACCTTGAATACCTAAAGCAGGATTAGGTTTCTGATGCTTCTTCACAAGATTTACGCCTTCGACGATAACCTTATGTTCTTCAACTAGAACTTGAACAACCTTACCGGTTTTCTTCTTGTTCTTACCTGCAATTACAATTACTTCGTCTTCACGACGGATTTTAGCTGCCATTGCTTGACTCCTTATAGTACTTCTGGAGCTAATGAAACAATTTTCATGAAACGTTCAGTACGTAACTCACGAGTAACTGGTCCAAAAATACGAGTACCAACTGGCTGAAACTGACCATTTAGTAGTACAGCCGCATTGCGGTCAAAACGGATGACAGAACCATCCTGACGGCGAACGCCCTTCTTAGTGCGAACAACAACTGCGTTTACTACGTCACCTTTCTTAACTTTTCCGCGAGGAATTGCTTCCCTAACAGAAACTTTGATAACGTCGCCAACATTGGCATAACGACGGTGTGAACCACCAAGAACCTTAATACACATTACGCTACGAGCGCCGGAATTATCGGCTACATCTAGCATACTCTGCATCTGGATCATGATAATGCTCCGCTAAATAAAATTAAACAAACAAAAAATACTTCAAGACTAAATCTTAAAGGCACGCAATATTACCATAATTTAATATTAAAATTAAGTTTTTTTTGATGTATTCTGCAAAAAAAAACAAATTTTTTGTTTTTTTTACCTAATTAATGAAAAAGAGGGGTAAAAACCCCTCTTAATTAATAATAATCTATTTGATTATTCTATAACACGAACTAAAGTCCATGAAATTGTCTTAGAAATAGGACGACATTCCTTAATTTCTACAACATCACCTTCTTTAGCAAGGTTATTAATGTCCTGAACATGAAGTTTAGTAGTACGCTTCACAATCTTACCGTAGATTGGATGTTTTACTTTACGTTCAATAGCAACAACGATAGCTTTATCCATCTTATCGCTAACAACAAGACCTTGTTTAGTACGAGTTATTTCACCCATTACTCACCATCCTTCTGTGAAGCAACACCAGCCTGAGCTAAGACAGTTCTAACACGAGCAATATCGCGACGAATCTTCTTAAGACTAGAAACATTCTGCAGCTGACCTGACTTAAGCTGGAATTTAAGCTTAAACTGTTCTTGGATCAACTTAGATAACTCTGCGTTAAGTTCTTCAACACTTTTTGCTTTCAGTTCTTTTGCAAACATTATAGCACCGCCTTAATTACGAATGTGGTCTGTACAGAAAGCTTAGCAGCAGCTAAAGTAAAAGCTTGTCTAGCTAATTCTTCAGGAACTCCACCGAGTTCAAAAAGAATCTTACCAGGTTGAATTGGGCATACCCAATATTCAACATTACCTTTACCTTTACCCATACGAACACCAAGTGCTTTTTCAGTGATAGGCTTATCAGGGAATACACGAATGTACACCTGGCCACGACGCTGAATTGCACGTGTAAACGCACGACGCGCAGCTTCGATTTCACGAGCTGTGATCTGACCACGGGTTACTGCCTTAAGACCATAATTGCCAAAAGACACTTCGCCACCTGCATATGCAAGACCGCGATTACGACCCTTATGAGTCTTACGGAATTTTGTACGCTTTGGTTGTAACATTTATGATCTCCTTACTTACCTGCTTCAGCGCGGTTACTAGCGTTATTTTGACGCTGGCGACGTGGCTTTTTAGCAGGAGTTTGTTCAGGCTGTTGAGCCTGATTGTCAAGAGGAAGACCACCAAGGATTTCACCCTTGAAGATCCATACCTTAACACCAATCACACCGTATGTGGTATTAGCTTCTGATACAGAATAATCAATATCAGCACGAAGAGTGTGTAGAGGAACGCGTCCTTCACGAAGCCATTCAGATCTAGCAATTTCAGCTCCACCTAAACGACCACTAGCTTCAATCTTAATACCTTTAGCACCAGCTCTCATAGCATTCTGTATAGCCTTTTTCATAGCTCTACGGAACATTACACGATGCTCTAACTGATTAGCAATTGAATCAGCTACTAACTTAGAATCTAATTCAGGCTTATGAATTTCCTGAATAACAATCTGAGCAGGAACAGACGCAATTGAAGATACTACGTTACGTAACTTTTCAATATCCGCACCTTTCTGACCAAACACTTGACCAGGACGAGCAGTATGAATGGTTACACGAATACTCTTTGCTGGACGATCAATAACGATACGAGATACAGATGCATCCTTCAGTTCCTTGTTTAAGTATTCACGTACTTTGAAATCGCAATGCAAATTTGCCGCGAAATCAGCAGTACCAGCATACCAAGTTGAATTAAACGGCTTGGAAATGCCCAAACGGATACCATTTGGATTAACTTTTTGACCCATTTCTTACTCCTAACGTTCTTCTGACACAACAAGTGTAATGTGAGACGTACGCTTAGTGATACGGTCAGCACGGCCTTTTGCTCTTGCGCGAATACGCTTGAGTGATGGACCTTCGTCAACCATAATCTGAGAAACGTATAAAGTATCAGTATCTGCACCAACGTTATTTTCTGCGTTAGCGATAGCTGACTTTAATACCTTTAAAATTACAGCAGCCGCTTTGCGTGGACTAAACTGTAAAGTGTACAATGCCTTACTTACAGGCATACCGCGTACTTGATCGGCAACTAAACGTGCTTTCTGCGCTGAAGTACGGGCATAACGGTGAATAGCTTTAGCTTCCATTATAACTCCTTATTTAGCTGCTGCTGCTTTATCAGCAGCATGACCGCGGAAAGTACGAGTTGGAGCGAATTCGCCCAACTTATGACCAACCATTTCGTCAGAAACATACACAGGAACATGCTGACGACCATTATGGACAGCGATGGTCAAACCAATCATACTAGGGATGATAATTGAGCGACGGGACCAAGTCTTAACAGGCTTTTTGTCTCCGCTTTCCACCGCTTTCTCTACCTTCTGCAGCAAGTGTTGGTCAATAAAAGGACCTTTCTTGAGCGAACGTGGCATATGGCAATACCTCTTTAAAAATTATTTATCACGACGACGAACAATGTACTTATCAGTACTCTTGTTCTTACGAGTCTTGTAGCCCTTACACTGAGTACCCCAAGGAGATCTTGGTTGAATACCCTTGTTACGACCTTCACCACCACCGTGTGGATGGTCAACTGGGTTCATTGACATACCACGAACAGTAGGACGAATACCGCGCCATCTATTGGCACCAGCTTTACCTAACTGACGTAACATATGTTCTGAATTACCAACTTCACCAACAGTCGCACGACCATCAGCTAATACACGACGCATTTCACCAGAACGCATACGCAAAGTAACATAATCACCTTCACGCGCAAGGATCTGACAGAAAGCACCAGCAGAGCGAGCAAACTGAGCACCCTTTCCAGGAGCAAGTTCAACAGCATGTACATTTGTACCAACTGGAATACTACGAAGAGGAAGTGCATTACCAACCTTAATTGGAGCATGTACACCTGATTCGATCTGATCACCAACGCTTAATCCCTTAGGCGCAAGAATATAACTACGAGCACCATCAGCATAAAGCACTAAAGCAATATTTGAACTACGATTTGGATCATATTCAATTCTTTCAACTTTAGCTGGTACACCATCTTTCAAACGCTTAAAATCGATTACACGGTAGTTCTGCTTGTGACCACCGCCAATATGACGAGTAGTAATGCGACCGAAGTTATTACGACCACCAGTCTTACGCTTATCTTCAACTAAAGGAGCATAAGGAGCTCCCTTATAGAGATCAGGAGTCACAATCTTAACAACGTGACGACGACCAGCAGATGTAGGTTTGCAATTTACAATTGCCATTTGCTTAACTCCTATTCACCAGTACCATCAGCGAGGTTCAGACTCTGACCAGGCATCAATGTAACATAAGCCTTTTTCCAGTCCTGGCGACGACCGATGCGAGCACCAGTACGCTTAACCTTGCCTTTAACATTTAAAGTACAAACGGACTTCACCTTAACATCAAAAACCTGTTCAACAGCGAATTTGATTTCATGCTTGTTAGCACTTGGTAATACGTTAAATACTACAGTATTATTTTTTGCAACGAAATTAGCCTTTTCAGAAACTACTTGAGCTTTGACAACGCTATAAAGACGAGCTTCTTCCATAGCTGTTAACATGCTAACATCTCCTCAATTTTCTTAACTGCATCAGCGGTTACAAGAACCTTGTCATGAGAAATAAGGCTAACAGGATTAAAACCAGAACCTAGTACATCGCATGCATCAACCTTATAAAGGTTACGCGCAGATAAAGTTAAAGCTTCATTGTATTCTGAAGTAACGATTAAAACGTCCTTCAAATTCATTTCGTTTAGCTTGCTTGACAAGGCTTTAGTCTTGATTTCTTCAACAGAGAAGTTATCAACAACTACGAAGCGATCCTGACGAACTAATTCGCTAAGAATGCTACGTAAAGCTACACGGTACATTTTACGATTAATCTTCTGAGACCAATCCTGAGGCTTAGCAGCGAATACGCAAGCACCACCACGCCATAATGGAGAGCGGATTGAACCAGCACGTGCACGACCAGTACCTTTCTGACGGAAAGGTTTCTTACCGCCACCAGAAACTTCAGAACGAGTCTTTTGACCCTTCGAACCCTGACGTCCTGCATTCATATATGCAACAACAACCTGGTGAACGAGTGCTTCATTATAATCGCGACCGAAGGTTGCTTCAGAAACCTGTAGTGGGCTAGCGCCTACCATCTGTAATTCCATGATATATCCCTCGCTTACGCTTTAACACTTGGTTTAACAACAACATCACCGTTAACTGCACCTGGAACAGCGCCTTTAACGAGAAGAACATTGCGTTCAACATCTACACGTACAACATCTAAACACTGAACAGTAACCTGTTCTGCACCCATATGTCCGCACATGTGTTTACCCTTGAATACACGACCTGGGGTCTGATTCTGACCAGTAGAGCCAGGAACACGGTGAGAACGTGAATTTCCGTGAGTCATATCTTGAGTACGGAAGTTCCAACGTTTTACAGTACCTGCGAAACCTTTACCTTTAGAGATACCGGTTACATCTACCATTTTAATATCGTTGAACAAATCAACTTTAACTTCAGCACCAACAGCGTAGTTAGCGATTTCCGCATCAGATAAACGGAACTCCCATAAACCACGACCTGCTTCTACTTTAGCCTTTGCAAAGTGACCAGCTTCAGGTTTATTAACACGACTAGCTTTCTTAGAGCCTGTTGTTACCTGAATTGCACAGTAACCATCGGTTTCATTGGATTTAACCTGAGTTACACGATTTGCTTCAACTTCTATAACAGTCACTGGAATAGACTTACCATCTTGAGTGAAGATGCGGGTCATACCAACTTTGCGACCAATTACACCAATTGACATTATTTTCTACCTCATTAATCCAAGCTGATCTGAACATCAACACCAGCTGCTAGATCAAGACGCATTAATGCATCAACTGTCTTGTCAGTGTGTTCAACGATATCCACAAGACGCTTGTGGGTACGAATTTCATACTGATCACGCGCATCTTTATTTACGTGTGGAGAAATCAGTACAGTAAAGCGTTCCTTGCGAGTAGGAAGTGGGATAGGTCCACGTACCTGTGCGCCAGTACGCTTAGCAGTTTCTACAATTTCCGCTGTAGACTGATCAATTAAACGATGATCAAAAGCCTTTAAACGGATACGAATTCTTTGGTTCTGCATTTACCAGAGCTCCAAATGGGAAAAGAACAAAAAGACAAACCCGCCTTCTCACTTTTATTAAAAATTTAAATTTTTAAAACAGCAAGAGGAGATATGTCCGATTAAATCCCTAAAAATCTTAGGGGGTACTTTGCTATAACAGCAAACTCTTAACGAGTGTGCATATTATAAACAGAATTTAATTTTTTGCAATAAAAAATTTCTATAAAAGAAAACAGTAGATTTAAAACTCTACTGTTTTTTATATTTTATCTATTTGCTAAAGAGTTCTTCATAAAATTAATTGCTGATTTAATCTGATCTAGTGATACCCCACCTTTAGCACATCTTTTCTTTAAAATTGAATCAATCTCTAATATTGGATAAACATCATCCGACACTCTATCGCTAAATTTATTAAATTCTGCTACAGAAAGTTCTTCAAGAGGTTTGTTTTGAGCAATAGCATATACAACGGTCTCACCTACTATATGATGAGCTTCCCTAAATGGAATTCCCTTTGATACAAGATAATCCGCAAGCTCTGTAGCATTCGAATAACCACCTTTTGCTGCCGCTAAAACTCTATCTTTTTTTACTTTTATTCCATCAAATACTAATGAAGCCATATCTAAACAGTCATGCCATGTATCTAAAGCATCGAACAATCCTTCTTTATCTTCCTGCATATCTTTGTTATAAGCTAAAGGTAAAGCTTTCAATGTGACAAGCATTCCCATATGAGAACCAAAAACTCGACCTGTTTTTCCTCGAATTAATTCAAGTGCATCAGGATTCTTCTTTTGAGGCATTAATGATGAACCTGATGTAACCATATCTGATAATTCAATAAAAGCAGACTCACCACTGTTGTAAATAATCAAGTCTTCAGCCATTCTAGAGAGATGCACCATTGAAATTGAGGCACAATTTAATAATTCTAGAACATGATCCCTATCGGATACCGAATCTAAGCTATTGCGTGTTGCCCTACAAAAACCAAGATCTATTGCAAGACTTTCTCGATCTATTGGATAAGCAGTTCCTGCCAAAGCAGCACTTCCTAAAGGACATGTATCAAGTAATACAAGGGCATTATTTAGTCTCAAATAATCCCTGTCAAACATTTCAACATAAGCCATAGCCCAATGACCGAATGTTATTGGCTGAGCTCTTTGTAAGTGAGTATAACCAGGCATTACTGTATCGTAATACTGTTCGGCAACGGCTACTAACTTTTTCTCTAAAGAAACGATGGAATTTGATAACACTTTACACTGAGATTTGCACCACAACTTTAAATCTGTTGCAACTTGGTCATTTCTGCTACGACCAGTATGTAGTTTTTTACCTAAATCACCAACTTTAGCAATTAATTTACTTTCCACATAAGAATGTATATCTTCGTGTCCTGATTTAGCAATTGCATGAGGATCGTTTGAAACTTCAATTAATAACTCATTCAATGCCTTTGTTAAACTATTAAGTTCTTCATTTGTAATTACACCTACTGAAGCTATTGCTTTAGCCCAACCTATAGAGCCTTCAATATCCTGAATTGCCATTCTATAATCAAATACTAATGAATCATTGAATGCTTTAAAACGTGCATCAGCTTCTTGTGTAAAACGCCCACCCCAAAGTGCCATAAACCACCTCAATCAAATAAATTTTTTACATTATACCCACATCAAATGAATAATACATTCATTAATATTTTAACTATAATAATAAAAACCCGGACTT
>CAZTNG010000080.1:0-9974 GCA_964615195.1 uncultured Enterobacterales bacterium | reverse complement strand
TTTTATCAGCAAAGCACCCACAAATCTTCTCAACCGAAAACTGACCGACCACGCAATGAGGGGTGATGCGGTCAATTGCATGGGTTCTTTTGCCTGAATGATTGGGGCTTAATTTGGTATGGGTTACAAGTGAACTATTTGTCATTTTTATTCTCCGTTTTATCGTGTAATTGTTTTAAAACATTTTTAATAATTGTAGGTACAGGTAGCCCAAGATATGCTGCATTTTCTAAGATACTTAAACCTTCATTAGATAAATAAAAAAATATCACTGTGGTTCTTACGATACTTCCTGAGCCTATAACTAGCACATCAATAATATTGCCAATACCTACAAGTAAAAATATAAGAACCTTCCTACATATTCCCTTAAAACCAACTTTGCTAGATAAGGTTTTATCTACAATTGCACACATAACACCAGTTATATAGTCAATAACTACAAAAGAAAGTAATGCATATAACAAACTATCACCCCCTCCAATAAAGTAGCCAAACCATGCGCCTAGACTTGAAAACGCAAGTTGAAAAAATATCCATATTTCTTTCATTATTTTCCTCATAAAAAAAGCGACCTGTTAGTCGCTTATTAACTGTTTTATAAATTCTGGTGATAACCATCTTTGATATTGTTGTGCTATTTTTTTATACTTATCGTAATAAAAACCTACATTACCTAAATACCTACCTTGCGAATTCCAAGGCTTTAGAGAGCCATAGAAATGGATCATCACAGGAGCAACAGAAAAATATAATTTATCAGTAAACATTAAGTTGTAATTAGGTTTAAGCAATATAAGGTAATCGTTTAATAGATAATTTAAAAAGTCCTGCTCAGGACAATTAAAGTGTTCAGGATTTTTATTTAAAGCTTTTAGGTAGCTTTCATAAAGTGAAAAATTTCTTAAAACCTTAGCCCCATAAATAACAAACCCAGTATTAAAATATTTATTACCGGGTATCCATTCTTTTAAGCAAAAATTTGTTATCCATTTATTTCGATTTTCTTTCTCATCAACACCATAAATGTGGTTTGAATCAGCATTATTCAGTGCGTTTTTTATGGAATTACAAAACAACGTATCCAAATCAAAATTGATGATTAAATCGTAATTTTTCTTTAACTCATCTAAACAAATAAGTCTTTGCGAGATTGCAGGCATAGCACTATTAGGAATCAATAAAAAATTACCACCCGCTTTATTAAAAATATCTTCTTTTGGAAATGGTACTTCTTTATAAGAAACAAGATAACCATCTAAGGCTTGTTGTAAATTTGCATAGTTAGCTCCTTTTTCTACATAACAAATAACCTCAATTGTACTATTCCACCTACAAAAACTTCTTAAGGCCACAATTGCTGGATCGACATACCCTTCATTTAAAACACAAAATGCGATTATTTTCATTATTATCTCCTATAAATCATCCTTAAAAACACGCTCATCATAATTAACAAGTTCAAGTGTGCAAGATTTGTTGTTAGGTTTTACGTCTGTAACCCAGCATTTGACAAGTTCACCAATTGCAAAGAAAGGATACTCAAGAGCGCTTCCATATTCCTCTTGCCAAGAAAAAGGTAAGTCTTGAGACAACTGTAAATGGCGGCTATCTATTCTGGTGAACTCAGTTTGAAACATAGTGCCATCAAGCTTTCTTATATAAACAACTCCATAATCTTTGGCTTTTGGAATTTCTCTGTCAACTTCAATAATTCCTTTATCAATTCCTAATATTCTGCCGGTAATATTGCTAAGATTATGGTCAAGCACTAAACCTACAATATCGTTAAACTGACAATTCAAGCCATCTAACTCTGTTTTGATTTCATATTTAGTTGATGTATAAATTAAATACCTAAGTCTTCTAACCCCCATAGCTATAGCAACTTTTTCTTGTACCACTCCAAAAGCATTTAGTGTCTCTTGGTTATTACTTGTAGGGTAAAGAGTAACAACACTATTACCGTTTTTATCCAAATGAACATAACGAGTTGCGGTTTTGTAGGTTGTTGGATCAATATACTCAACTACAATTTCATCAATAGAATCATCACGTCTTAAAGTGATCGTAGCCTTTGGTGAAGAAGTTAAATTTTGAGGTGTAAAAATTTGAGTCAATGGTTCATTAGCAGCAAGTTTATGGAGTTTACAAAAACTAAGTTTATTTTCATATACAGTTAAACTTGAAAAACCAGCCTTTAAAACATCCTTTAATGCTTCAAGCAAGGTATTATCATCATCGAGTGTTCCATCTAAATATAAACCTTTTGCTCTCCAATATTTATCAAATTGTTTTAAAGAAGTTTTGCTAATAATTCCCTTGTATTTAGAGTTATCGCATATGTATTTAACCACGGGGGCAATATCTCTAGTGGCCACCATTTTACTTCCGTTATTTAAATCTTTATCAAGACAATCTAATGCTGGTAGTTTTCTTGTCCATAACGACCATATTTGATTTTCTGAAAGCTCAGATAAAGTTTCAGTCCCCTTAAATCTGCAAATAATAACCGTCATATCCTCGTATTGATTTTTTTTAGTAATACAACTTTTAAGGCCTACCCATTTGCATTCTCTTAAAACTCGAGTGGAATCCTCCTCAGGTGTTAAGTTTTTACAACGAAATTCATAATTACCAGCAGTTTCAACATCAATAACAATGGTACTTGCTAGCTCATCATTGGTATTATTAGTCCATGTTTTTGTTATAGACTGCCATTCATTATTTGATGAGACCAGGCGATAGTTAATCTCAATTGTTACTGTGCGTTCATCAAAATCACCTCCATCAGTTAAATAGCCTAAACCTTGAGGAAAAGAAAAATCTAACTCAAATTTATTTGAAACTGCACCTACAGGACAAGCTCTAAAAGGACCTATCCAATCTCCAGCACTATCACTTGAATGTTTATCTAATGAAAATGTTATATTAGAACTAGTTATACCTTGGCTCCAAAATGAATAGTTTTCAATTATGGCGTAATCGTCAGTACACCTTTTGCAATGAGTTACGCCATCGCTACTACTTTGTAATAGATAAACACCATCATCTGAAGTATAAGGGTAATCTGCCGGCACTGGCTGATAACAAGATATATCATCGCTTTGAGTTTGAGATACAAGTCTACCTGATGCCTTTGGATAAGCAGGAAACTCCGGAATTGTTGCTTCTGCTAAACTTAAAGTGACCGCAATACAACGCTCGCTATTATCATTAACATATTCTTCTAATAGTAATACCTCAGCATCAAAATTTGAGTTGTTAGTAGCACTTACGCTTTCTGTTGAAGGCCCTTGAGATCCCATTGCAGAGGATATATATTTTGTGCTTGAGGTTCTGTTAATGCTAATTCTTAATATATCACCAGCTTCAACGATGCTTTCAACTTCATCAATGATTTGTGTCTTTCTTGCTCTTAGGTAACTAAAATCCTTAATGTGAGCACATAATTTTAAATATAGAATACACACACCACGTTCACCAATAATCTCTAAAGTTTTGTCAAACTCAAAAGATATAGGTCTTATACTAGAAGTACCACTTATGCAAAAATAAGTACCTTCTTTCCAAGGTAAATTGTAACTAGTTCTAACGCTTCTATAAGAAGGACCTGAAGAACCAGCACCATAAATTGATTGAGTATACTTATAAGCAGTAAATGATTGTTCTCCAAAAGTTACTGACAATGTTGCAGTACCACTTTTAGCTTCTTCTACCGGTCCTTTTAATGTTTTACCTTGTTTTGTAACTTCAATTGATGAGTACCAGCCATACCAACAACCATCCTCGATTGAATTTTCTTTCGTAATAACTGTTCCAGGATCATATATTCTTACCTGCACAGAGCTATCATTTAATTCAGAAAAAGGTGTGTTGGCTATGTATATATCATCATGCTTTTTTGAATATTCGTAAAACCCTCTCCCTTGACATAAAACAAGATCTATAAAATATTTATTGTTACGATAAAAAGAGTGAGCATCACAAAGGTAATCAGGGAATTTTTTAAAGTAGCCAAAATTTTCAGGAATTACAGCTTGAAGTTTTACTTTGTTACCCTGGGCATTCACATCATAAATTGTGCTACCATTTTTAGTGTTACCAGTATTTGAACTACTAAGCTTATTCATCATAATAAGAGAATAAGCTGTAGATGCAACAGCAATGACCGCAGCAATAATTGCTGCAATTGCAGCACCAGATAAAGATGCACCTGGTTCAATAACAAACACAAGTTCTTTTGTATTGGCTAAGTAAAATTTACTCCAATCTTCTTGCTCAATTTTTTGAAAATCAGCATAAGCAGATATATATTCATTAAGCTCTAATTTGAATGAAGAACATTGCTTAAGTAATAATGCTTCGATTGTAAGATTATTTGAATTAACCTTTAAACTCTCTAGAGGTTTTGTTAAATTTTCTCGTGAATATACAGTAATTTGCATCGGTAATACCTCACACAAATATTGTTGGAATGTAATAAAAAATTGGTGATTGATTCATATCGACAATTTTTAACTTGGGTAGTATGTAGCATTTTTTCTTGGTACATAACACCTACATGAAAAAGTCGTTCTTTCCTAAAAAATGCAGCTACATCAAAATCTTGCGGTTCATCAACTTCATGAAACAAGTGTTTAACTAAACAATTATTAGCAGCCTCATGCATAGAGTTTTGAGTGAAATCAACAAACTCAGGAAGATGTATACCAAGATTTCTATACACATCTCGCACTAATCCCCAGCAATCAAGAGCGGGAAATATACGTCCACCTTTTTGATGGTGACTTAATAAGTAATGATTTATGTTAGCTTGCCACATATTTAAGTCCTGGTGCATTGTTAGCTGTGTATCTTAACTTTGGAAATTCAGTATTGAGCATATCTGCAAAAGATGCAGTAAATACTGCTTCTTTATTATCTAGCTGAACTCCTGTCATAGTTAAAGTAAGGCTATATAGTAAATCAAAGCTTATGGGGTGATATTGCTCAAGAGTAATATAGGTTGATACTGGTAATGTAGATTCTTGCAATTGTCTTATATAACCATAAACCTCACCTGAGGCGTTGCATACACCAAAAGATAAATCTGTAAAACATGAATCTGAGCGTTCAGGAAGCGAAACAGTAAAACCTGAAGCTAAGTATTCATTGCCACCAAGTGTCATATTTTCATGTGCTAAAACATAACGCAATGTTCCAATTTCATCGTTAGTTATAGAAAGACAATAAAGCGGGAGAGTTCCCCCGCTTGCATAAATTTCGTTTAAGGTAAGTATTGCCATTTAACTCACCCTTGCTACAAAACAAAGAGCACCTTCAGTAATAACTGCATATTGCTTATCGCCAACTTCTACGATATCACCAGAGTTTGCACCAACTAAAGAGGGAGACCACAATAAGTAAATCTCCCCTTTACAATTAGCGTTCCATCCAGGTATTCGCATCCTTCGCACATAAGCTTGTCCAGGATCTAATCTCGGTAAATTATATGCTGAGCATAAAACTGAAACATAATAACTATTTGATGAACTAGGTTCTATGCCACCTTGAGATTCGTCATAGGCCCTATTAACAGCATCATATAGTTTCATAGAATTTAATCGCTTATAACTTCCATCTACGCACCCTGTTGAGCCGCCAAGAGTATGCCAAATTGCAAAAAATTGACCAGCCATACAATAGTAATAATAATTATTATCAACACAAAACCACTGTCTTAAATCGTACTGAGCATTGCAAATAACCTGCTGTGACTCAGATGGGGAATTATAGTAATAAGAAGCTCCTATTGATTTAGCCATATTGTCTGACAAATTTTCTGAAAAACTCCAAGCCAATATACATGGTCTTTGGAAGTATTTGTTCGAGCTAATTCTTCCCCAGGTCCATAATGCAGCGCCAAGACCTTTTTTACCATTACCTTCATCAGTTGTGTATATCACCAAGTCTGTACCATCACTTTGTGATGTTCCATTTATGAATGAGTAGCCTCTACTATATGTAGTATCCCAATACAACACACTCATACTAATTGTATTATCGACTATTCTATAGGGCAAAGTATAAGAATACCAACTAACATAACTTGCACCAAAATTAAATGAGCGTGTTGCCTTGCCTACAGCATATAGAGGTAAATATTTACTTAGTCCTAAACTTTGCCAAGCATCCACGTACTTTTGCTCTGTATGAGGAGTCATATTCATTGCCACAATTAGCTCCCCTTGAAAGAAATTTATAGAAAGGCATACATTATTTTCATTTGTCCCAATAAAAATAACATCAGACTCATAAAAACGATTTTCAAAGCAATCAATATTTAAGTTTTCTGGTCTGGTGTTATATAAAGGAGCATCTTCCATTCTTGAACTACCATAAGTTATGGTATCCAAAACAGAAAGACCTTTGTTCTGCGACAATATTAATGACACAATCTGCTGTAACAACAAATTTAATTGAGTGCTTAATGTATCTGTTTCTGCATTATAATCAACGCTATAAGTGACTTTTTTCTTCATCGCCATTGTTATGCCTCCTCATATTCTGTATTTATTTCAATAGTTTTTATTATTGAAAACTCCGAAGTTTCGTCGTTATCTTCAATCACAGAGTTAATATTTACTATATTGTCATCTTCGATAGGATGAATTGCTGATATAGGTGTGTTTTCAGTATCAACATCATCTTCTATTGGTGCTAAATTACCAGCAATATTAGAAGTTTCAAATAATAAAACATTTCCATATTCATCATCCGTTGCACCTTTATAACCATAATGCTCACTCCAAGAACCATCATCGACAACAGTATTAGATACATCTAAAGAGCAGGTAATTTTATACATCGCTGTTTCTTCATTTCTAAAAAGCAGACTTTGGGTAAACTCTCCTTTTTGAATTCGGCAATATTGATAAGTTATTTCATTACACTCACAAGATAACAAAGGGCAAACAAACCAGTCTGCCCCTGAATGAATATTTCCTTTATACCAAGTTAAAAACTCCGAGAATTCATCTGCGTTAAACATCCACGATACTGATACCACATCTGGAGCTCCTTGGTTGACTAGTCTTTGCCTAACATAACCATCACTCATTTGTGTACGTAGTATATTAGGTGCATATTTTCTACTATAGCCATTTTGTTGTGGTTTAGGTAAGCTAATTGGAAAGAAATACATATTGTTATGCTCCTACTCGTTTTAGATTAAATGTATTTTGTAGTGCTGAACTCATATCTCCACCTCGTCTTATATCAGAAACAAAAATATTTATAATCCTTGAATCATCATCTTCACTGTTTTCTACGGTTCCAGCTTTATCTTTATTTTCATAAAGATTAACAACTACATTCGCGTTGTTTGATGAGGAAAAATTACTATTTGTATATTGCTGATTTGTTAAAGCTGAACGTGCTAAATCTGCAGTTTTTCGTCTTGATGTTATGGATGCTGGGCCTTCTATTAGCTCAGGTCCGTATTCACCAACAATACCAAGTTCACCGGGTTTTATATAACCACCTTTATCATGCATAGAAACTGATGTAAGCTGTGATAAAGCAGCAGTGGTAGTTGCTATTGCCGAGGCATAATTTGCGAGTTTTTGTGGCCATGTAATTGCAGTAGGATCGTTTAGAGCGCCAATCCACGCCTTAACCGCATCAACTGTTGCTGATGCTACTGCAAAACTTTTTTGCACCAAAAATAAAGCCTTATATGAGTTAGAAGATTCATCCATACTAGATGTTAAATCATAAAAAGCATCACTCATACTTCGGGTTAAATCTGCCATTTTCTCGTAAGGTTCTTGAGATTTTTTTAATTCTTCAGTCTGACTATTTTGTTTTTTAGCCACACTCTCTGCATTGTATTTATCAATAAGATCTGCTCTAGTTTGTAAGTATGTTTCTTCTGAAATTAGTTGCTCCTCATGAAATTGCTCTAGCATTTCAAGTTTAGTTGAGTAGCTATCTTGCAACTGCATTATTTCCATTTCTTCATGATTTAAGGAACGTATAAAATTTTGAGCCTCTTGTTCAAGCTCTTGTTTTTGTTTTAAATAATCCTGTTCTATTAAAAGTAGAGCATTATTCTTTTCAAATTCGGTAACCTGCTGATTTTCTGCGAGAATGCTATAAAACTCTTGAAGTTTATTAGCATGTTCCATCTCTAGTTTTTCTAAAGCTTTATTGGAATCACTTTCTAGTAGTTGTAATTGTTGATAATAATTACTCCAAGTATCGTTATATACTTGTTCACTAGATGTTTTTGTCCTACCACCAGTATTAGTCTTTTTACCCGCAAAACCTAAACCATTCTCGCTATCATGCGTACCTAAGCCTACCGGTTGCTCATTAAACTTTTGAGCTAATAGTTCGCGTTTAGCTTTTATTCTGTTTTCTGAATCAGTAATTTCTTTTTCTATATCAGCAATGGTAGCTTTGTAAATTTTAGCTGTTCGCTCAGCTTCTTTTTGAGTTTGATTTCTAGCATACTCATAAGAGTCAAAAAAATCACCTCCAGCCAAAGAACTACCGATACCTTCACCTATAGCATTAAGCACACCTATAGTATTATCCCAAAGCTGACCTACTTTCTGGCTTAATTCTAAGAGTCCTATCTGCGCAAATTGAAAAAAGTGAGAGAAGAATAATTTCCAACTACTCGTACCTTCCTCCATTTTTAAGCCCATAGAATCAAGAACATTTTCAAATAGTTCAGCGGTTGAATTCCATACATCGCTTATTCCTTGAAAGGTATCTTTTACTAGTTTTGTTAGGTTATGAAACCATTCTGTAACAGCAGGATCACTCATCCACTCAGATATGCCATTTAATGTGTTAGCTAAAAAATCATTTCCTAAAATTACTAGCTCACCAAAGCCACCATCTGATTGCATAATTTTAGTACAAAATGTACCCCAGGCATTTTCAAGGCGTCCACTTGCAGCTGCTACCGTATTAAGTTTTTGTTCTAAAACTCCATCGAAATTATTTTTAGCGATATCTTTTAAGTACGAATCTAAAGCTTTACTGTTTTTATTAATTTCCTGAGTTATTCCTTTATATGTAACGCTAACAGTATCACCGTTATCTTTAGCGGTAATACCAAATTGACGAAGTGCTTTATATGAACCTTGAGAGAAAGCTATAACAGAGTTAGTTAAGGTGGTTATATCCTGACCGGTACCATGAGCAATAGTTGCATAAGTTTTTAATTGCTCGTTGGAATTATTTAAACCATTATTACCTAAATCTAAAAATGCTTTAGCAAGTTTATCTGTGCTAGTAGCTGTTTCATCCTCAAGAGCATTTAAACTCCAAAAAGTTGCTCTTGCTGTTTCTATATCACCAACTAATGGAGTTAAGCGAGCGGACACTTCTTCATAAACTCTAGCAGCTTCTAGGCCTGTTGAAATAATACCTTTAATCATATCGATTGTTTCAGAAGCAAGCTTAATAGCAATACCTTGAAGTACCATTTTCCAGGAACTACCATTTTTCTTTACAACCTTAGTTTGCTCATCAACTGCCTTAGTAACCTTCTTAATTTCTTCTTCCTGTTTTTGCATTATTTTTTGTTGTTCAGAAAGAGTGGTATTAGCATCTTTTTGCTGGTTATTTTGAGTATTGAGAGCTTTTGTTATTTCTTTGGCAACTTTACTTTGTTCTGAGCCAAAATCTTTAACAACCTTTGTTTGCTCTAAAATTTGCTCACCAATACCAGAGGTGCTTTGAATAATTGAGTCATTAGCAGTTTGCGCTTGCTTTGCTGATTCACTAAAGCTATCTCCTATTGCTTTAGCGCCAGTAGATACAGCATCCTTTACTTGAGAAATTTCCTCAATTACTGAATTGAGTGAATTCATCAAAGCTGTGGTATCAGCTGACAAACTTATAGTGCTGTCACTCATTTTTTAGTCTCCATAAAAGAAAAAAGGACATCGAATTGATGTCCTAAAATTGAATAA
>CAZTNG010000079.1:0-10242 GCA_964615195.1 uncultured Enterobacterales bacterium | reverse complement strand
AGGCTTTAACGTGCACTGCTTTCAATTATTTACCCACACATGTGCACGAAGAGCCAATTATCTATATAAATTATCTATATTTAAAACAGGATACTTTTACATATAAAAATAATGATTTAAAGTATTTAACCTTCAAATCATTATTTGCGTATTTTTATTATAAAGATAAATATTTATTTTTCTACTTTTGATTTAAAGTAGTATTTAACTTACTATTGATGTTATTGAAACAACTCTCGATCATACCAGCATGCGACAACAAATCATCAATTAACTGCTGTAATTCAGCTAATTCTCTGCAGTTTAACGCTAAAACTCTAGATTGATCAGTATACTGACTTGCTAATGAATTAATATCTAACACTAAAGAACCAATGTCTTTATTAATGTTATCAATACCTTGCTGAGCTTGTTTAGCTACATCGACAGTACTATTACAACAATCACGACTATTATCAATCAAACCAACAGTGTGTTTTGTACTTAATTGAAGAGATTCAATAGTATTTCTTATAATGGCTGTTGACTCTTGAGTCCTACTAGATAATCCACGTACCTCATCAGCTACTACTGCAAAACCTCTACCGTGTTCACCTGCTCTTGCAGCTTCAATAGCAGCATTTAATGCTAACAAATTGGTTTGAGAGGCTATATCACTTATCGTATCAACAACTGTAGATATGCTAGCTACTAAATTAGATAATTCTCCTATAGATTCAGCAGTCTTGTCCACATGTTCAGATAATTCAGAAATAGAACCCACTGCACGCTGAACTAATTGACCACATTCTTGAGATTTGCCCACAGTACATTCATTCAATTTTGAATTATTATGAAAATCATTAATCTTAGATTCTGAAACTGCAGATACTTGATTATTTTTTGATTCTAATTCTTCTACTATATTTTTCTGATTTGTTAAATTATCAACAAATTTTGTATACGATGTTGATCCTGCCTTCACTTCGTTCAATGCTTCATTAATCGAAGAATCATCGTGTTTTAAGGAAATGTTAGATTTTAATAAATTCAACGCTTCACTACAAATAAAATTCTTGGGAATATCAATAGAGGCTAAAACTTTTGGATCTTTTGGAGAATTTGAAATTTGACTTAAAGCTATCATAAATAAATTTAAATTTTTCATAAAATTATAAAATATAAAAATACTAATAGCTATAAATAAGATACTACAAACCAACAATATACATCCCATAATGTCTATAGAACTTAAAGCATATTGCTTATACAAACAAACCGCTATCACCACAATAGCCACTATCAGAGGATATGCTACTAATTTCAAAGTTCGTGTTAAAAAAATATTCATGATTAATCCTAAATAAATCAAAGTTATTTACCTGCAACAATAACTTTAATTAAATAACACTACACACTTTATTAAGCAAATACAGATTAGATAAAAAGAGATACCACACAGAAAAAAATATTAATAATGTAATATACTAGCCAAACTAACTTGGTATTACATACCCTTCTTCTTTCATTCTTGCAATTTTATAACGTAATGTTCTTGGGCTGATACTTAATTTTTCAGCAACAGCTTGCCTAGAACCACCACATTCAATAAGAGCTTCTAAAATAATTTGATATTCCTGTTGCTTTAACTCTACACCTAGTGAATTTTTAGCTGTTTGTTCCACCAAAATATTTGGACTGATAATTTGATCACAAACATCATTATTAAGAATTTCTGTTGAACCATGAAAATTATCATCAAATATTAAATCACTAGTTTCGATGGTATCACCAGCAATAATCATGGCTCGTTGCATAACATTATCTAATTCTCTAACGTTACCTGGCCAATTATACGAAAGAAGCTTTGCTTTTGCAGATGATGAAATAATCTTTACTGAACACTTTTGATCCCTCGCTAATTTAGAAAGTATAAATTCAGCAATAGGAATAATATCTAAAGGTCTATTGACTAAAGGAAGCCATTTTAAAGGGAAAACGTTAAGCCTATAAAATAAATCCTCTCTAAATTTACCGTCAGCAACAGCCAATTTTAAATCTCGATTTGATGTTGCAATAACTCGTACATCCAAAGATATTGTTTTACGACTACCTAAACGTTCAACTTCTTTTTCTTGTAAGACTCTTAAAAGCTTAGCTTGCAAAGACAAGTCCATTTCTGTTATCTCATCTAACAAAATAGTACCTTTTTGAGCTTGTTCAAATTTGCCTGGACAAGCTTGTATTGCTCCTGTGAACGCACCTTTTTCATAACCAAAAAGAGTAGCTTCTAACATTGTTTCAGGAATAGCCGCACAGTTAATTGCAACAAATGGTCCATCACATCTTAATGAATTATCATGAACATAACGAGATAAAACCTCTTTCCCCGAACCACTTGGACCTGTAATCATTACAGTTGCTTCAGATTTAGCAACTTTTTTAGCCATTGCTAACAATGCTGCAGTTGAAGGATCTCCATAAATTGGATCTTTCCTATCAATGGTATGAGTAGGAACATACCTACTTACTTGGTTTAATAAAACCTCTGGGGCAAATGGTTTTGACAAATAATCAACAGCACCACTGCGCATTGCTTTCACTGCGCCATCTATATTTGCATAAGCTGTCATTAATAACACAGGAATATTTGGATATGATTCGTGTATATTATTTAACAATGTTTGTCCATCCATTCCATCCATTTGAATGTCTGAAATAACCATATCTATATGTTCACGAGATAATAAACCTAGAGCTTCGATTCCCCCTGAAGCTTCCTTACATTCATAACCAGAAATCATTAATGTATCAATAATCGCTTCTCTCAATCGAACATCGTCATCAACAACTAAAATTTGACTCTGCGCCATGATTTAATTCCTTAAATAAAAAACGTTGATATTCTGACTGTTATTAGAAAGCTTTTCAACGTTTCGTCTATGCAAACATGCAGTAATTCGCAATATTTAAGCTGCTATATTATCTACATCTTTTTCAGATTTTGTTGCCAATGGAATTGCAATAGTAAAACACGTACCTTTACCAAGCTCTGAAACTAAACCAATTTTTCCTTGATGAGCACTTACAACAGATTTAACTACAGCTAAACCTAAACCTGTGCCATTACTTTTAGTAGTATAAAATGGCTCAAAAATCTGATTCATAACCTCTTTAGGCATTCCCTTCCCGTTATCAGCTATTTTAAGAATAGCTTCATTTTTGTCGCGACTAACGTCAATAAACAAATGTTTAGCGCCCGCTTCTAAAGAATTAGATACTAAATTTGTAACTGCACTTACAAAAGATGTTTTATTTGCTATGACATCCATAGAAATATTATCCATGCGCACATCTAATTTAGCATTATTTCTAGCTAAAATCCCATCAGAACTTATTTTTATAGATTCAACTAATTCAGAAAAATCCACATGATCAACAATTTGTTCTCCAGATTTAGCAAACAACAAAATATCTCTCACTTGATTTTCTAAATCCGATAATCTATCCATAAGTTTATGACAAAAAGTCAATCTAGCATTTTCATTTAAAGTTCTATTAGCAATATTTGCTGCATACAAAATAGCAGCGGAAAGTGGGGTTCGTATTTGGTGAGCTAAAGATGCAGCCATTCTACCTAAACCACTTAATCTTTCCATATGACCAACACGTTCTTGTAGACGACGTGTGGTTGTTAAATCAGTTAAGACAACCAATTGCCCAACACTTAAAGGTTTAGTTGATACTAAAATTTTTCTTCCATCATTTAACGATACCTCATGTCCATCATCTGCTTGTGGAGCAAAATGTTCTCTTACAACTGTAAGCCATTTTTCATTAACCAAAGATATGCCAAACATTTCACAGGCACATTCATTAGCTTTTACTATGAAACCTTTCTTATCAATAACAATAATTGCAGAAGTAACTTGATTAAAAACTTCACTTAAAAGTTCTGTATCACCAGCAATTGTTGAATTATTATGTACAATTGAAATACTCATAGTCAAAAATCCGTCTATCATGAATGTATAACATAAACATTTCAAAAGTCGTGCCAAACACATTAAACAAAATAAAAAGAGGTTCTTTTTTAAGAACCTCTTTATCAAACTATATTTAATTTATAAAACTGACTAACCTAAAGCCTTTCTTGCATTTCTGAATGCTCTTAACCAAGCACTACCTTCTCCCCAATCATCAGGATGCCAGCTATTTGCAACAGTACGCATAACTCTTTCAGGATGAGGCATCATAATTGTAACTCTACCATCAGTAGTTGTTAAACCAGTAATACCATTAGGAGAACCATTTGGATTAAATGGATACTGCTCTGTGTTCTTTCCATAATTATCTATGAATCTAACAGCAATTAATCCACTTTGTTCTATTTGTTCTAAATGCTGGGCACTACGGTATTCTGTACGACCTTCACCATGAGAAACAGCAATAGGCATATGAGAACCAGCCATATCAGCAAAAAATAGTGATGCTGATTTTTGAATTTCAACTAAACTAAATCTTGCTTCAAATCTTTCAGATTCATTACGAACAAAACGAGGCCAAAGTTCAGCACCAGGAATAATATCACGTAAATTTGACATCATCTGACAGCCATTGCAGATACCTAAAGACAAAGTATCTTTTCTTGTAAAGAAACTTTGGAATTCATCACGCGCTCTATTATTAAATAAAACAGATTTTGCCCATCCTTCACCAGCGCCAAGAACATCACCATATGAGAAGCCACCACAAGCAGCTAATGCTTGGAAATCCTTTAGCGATAATTTTCCAGATAAGATGTCAGACATATGCACGTCGACACACTCAAAACCAGCTCGATTAAATGCTGCAGCCATTTCACCTTGTGAATTAACACCTTGTTCACGCAAAATAGCAATTCGAGGAGAACTACCTTTTGAAATATAAGGTGCTGCTACATCTTCATTTACATCAAATGTTAACTTAACGTTTAAACCAGGATCTTTAGAATCAAATTTAGAATCATACTCACTCTTAGCACACGCTGGATTATCTCTTAAAGATTGCATATGATAAGTAGTTTCCGCCCAAATAGTACGGAAATAAGTTCTTGGTTCATTAATAATATCTCGACCTTCTCTTCTAAAGATAATTCGATCTTCATTATTAATTGTACCTATAGTATGTATACAATGAGCCAAGCCATGACCAGAAAGAATATTTAACACCTCTTCTTTCTGTTCAGTCTTAACCTGAATTAACGCACCCAACTCTTCATTGAATAATACAGCTAAATCATCAACACCTAAACCATCAATGTTAATTGTAACACCAGTGTGGCCAGCAAATGCCATTTCTGCAACTGTTGTGAACAAACCACCATCTGACTTGTCATGGTATGCAATCAAGAAATTCTTACGATTTAAAAATTGAATTGCATCGAAAAATCCTTTTAACTGCACAGGATTTTCTACATCAGGAGCATATTTACCGAGTTGCTTATAAACTTGAGCTAGAGCCGAACCACCTAATCGATTTTTGCCTAAACCTAAATCAATCAATATTAAAGATGTCTCACCTAAATCTACACGAAGTTGTGGAGTTTTTGTTAAACGAACATCTTCAACACGAGCAAACGAGCTAATAATTAAAGATAAAGGAGATATTACCGCACGTTCCTGTCCATCTTGTTCCCACTTTGTCTTCATAGACATGGAGTCTTTACCAACAGGAATTGTAATACCCAATGATGGACACAATTCTTCACCAACAGCTTTGACTGCAGCATATAAACCTGCATCTTCACCAGGATGCCCTGCTGCTGCCATCCAATTAGCTGATAATTTAATTCTATCGATATCGCCTATATCAACTGCAGCTATATTAGTAATGGATTCAGCCACTGCTAATCTTGCTGAAGCAGCATAATCTAATAAAGCAACAGGGGTTCTTTCACCCATTGCCATAGCTTCACCATGATAAGTATCATAAGAAGAAGCAGTTACACCACAATCTGAAACAGGAACCTGCCAAGGACCAACCATTTGATCTCGAGCCACAAGACCTGTTACTGTTCTATCACCAATAGTAATCAAAAATGTTTTTTCAGCTACTGCAGGTAGGCGTAATATACGTTCAGCAGCTGCTTTTGCAGTAACTCCACCTAAATCTAGCTCTTTACCTTCAGCTTTTAAAGTTGTAACATTTTTATGCATGCGAGGAGGTTTACCAAGCAACACATCTAAAGGTAAATCTATAGGTTGATTACCAAAATGCTCATCATTAAGCACTAAGCGACGTTCTTCTGTCGCTGTACCTACAACAGCAAAACAAGCTCTTTCACGTTTACATATTTTTTCAAAAGTTTCGTATTGTTCTGCACTTACAGCTAAAACATAACGTTCTTGGGATTCATTACACCATAATTCATATGGAGACATACCAGGTTCATCATTAGGAACCTTGCGTAACTCAAAATTTCCGCCTCTATTACCATCATTTACTAACTCAGGTAAAGCATTAGAAAGTCCGCCAGCACCAACATCATGAATAAATAATATTGGGTTTTCAGCTCCCATCTGCCAACAAACATCGATAACTTCTTGACAACGTCTTTCCATTTCTGGATTCTCACGTTGAACTGAAGCAAAATCTAAATCTTCTGCAGATTGGCCACTAGTCATAGATGAAGCAGCGCCTCCACCTAAACCAATATTCATTGCAGGGCCACCTAATACGATAAGTTTAGCACCTACAGGAATAATACCTTTTTCTATATGCTCTGAACGTATATTACCCAAACCACCTGCTAACATTATAGGTTTATGGTAACCGCGAATTTCGCGACCATTATGACTGTCAACAGTTTCTTCATACGTACGGAAATAACCATTAATATTTGGACGACCAAATTCATTATTAAAACCTGCTGCCCCTAAAGGACCATCAAGCATAATATCTAACGCACTATCAATACGACTTGGCTTACCAAAATCTGTTTCCCAAGGCTGTTCAAAACTAGGTATACGTAAATTAGATACGGAAAAACCACACATACCAGCTTTTGGCTTCGAACCAACACCTGTTGCACCTTCATCACGAATTTCACCACCTGAACCTGTTGCAGCACCTGGATATGGAGAAATAGCTGTTGGGTGATTGTGGGTTTCAACCTTCATTAAAATTTGAATAGGCTCTTGATGATATGAATAATTATGTGTTACAGGATCTGGGAAAAATCTACCTGCCACAGAACCTTCCATTACAGCTGCATTATCTTTATAAGCACTCAATACATAACTAGGAGTCTGCTCAAATGTATTTTTAATCATCTTGAATAAAGATTTTGGTTGTTTTTCACCATCTATAATCCAATCAGCATTAAACACTTTATGGCGACAATGTTCTGAATTTGCTTGAGCAAACATGTATAATTCAACATCATTTGGATTTCTACCTAAAGCTGTAAAGCTAGATACCAAATAATCCATTTCATCAGAAGATAGTGCCAAACCTAATTCTACGTTAGCGATTTCTAAAGCTTCTCTACCTTTTCCCAAAATATCAACTGATGTTAAAGGCTTTGGATCTTGAACACTAAACAATTGTTCAACTTCAGCAAAATCAGTAAACACAGATTCCATCATACGGTCATGAATTTCTGACTTGATGATTTCAGCACATTTTTCGCATGCACCTTCAATGTAGTATGCAATACCTCTTTCTAAACGATCAATTTGCCCTAAACCACAATTATGTGCTATATCAGTAGCTTTTGATGACCATGGCGAAATTGTACCTGGACGAGGAGTAACTACAAAAAGCATTCCTTTGGTTTCATGCTCATTTATATGAGGGCCATAGGTTAAAAGTTTAACTAATGTTGCATGTTCCTCATCTGATAATGATGCATTAAGCTTTGCAAAATGAACATATTCTGCATAAACAGAAGTAATTTTTAGACCTTTTTCCGCAAAACATGCTAATAGTTTTTTAATACGGAATTCAGAAAGAGCCGGAGCCCCGCGTAAAATTTCCATTGTAATTTCTCAATTTGCTGATAATTAATTTAATTCTAGAAACAGAACAAACTGCATGCCCGCAACACATGCAAGCACGACTAGAAAAATGATATTGAATTATAGTAAAATTCACAATAAAAGTACAGTAAAGAGACAGGCAACACTAATTTAATAAAAACATATTTTCATAAATGAAAATATAAAAAGAGTTATATTTAGCTCAAAAATCAGAAAATCTATAATACTTAACAAAAGTACAACTTAATAGTATACTTATACTCATGACAATAAGGGAGTACAAATTATGAGAAGAGGCACAAGATTAACTCGCTCACCAGCTAGCAAACTATCAAAACGTAGAAATCCACTTTCAGAACAAAAAAGACGTAACCGTCAACGTCGTCACGTACTATATACAATTCATATAGAAGCGGCTTAATTCAACAAAAGTATTAAACTAAATTTAGTCATAAAGTATGTTAGATTTTTTAACATACTTTTTTGTTTTATTTGCATAAAAGAAAATAAAAATTCAATAAAAATAGATATTTTGATAAAAAATCCTCATATTTATTCAAAAATAAAGCATTTTTATGCATCTTTTTAACGCAAAAATGCACCATCATAAACCATAAAAGTACTATAATTGTGCATAAACAATAAATATGTTTTAAATAGCAAAAAAATCAGTTGTATTTGGATTTTTTGCATCATTAATGTTCTATATTTATGATATAATTTTTTATGCCTTTTTATGGGGCAACGATAAATTTATAAATATATTAGTAACAAAAACCAAAAAATAGGATAACAGAATATGCAGTTATTAAAGCCTGTTATGGATAGCGTTATAGCACGTAATCCTGGTCAGCCTGAATTCCATCAGGCAGTTTCAGAAGTTTTAGAAACTCTTGAGCCTGTTCTAGCAAAGCATCCAGAATGGATGGCAGCAGGACTAATGGAACGTCTTGTTGAACCTGAACGTCAAATTATGTTCCGTGTATCTTGGGTTGATGACCAAGGTAAAGTTCAAGTAAATAGAGGTTTCCGTGTTCAATTCAACAGCGCAATTGGACCATACAAAGGTGGTATCAGATTCCATCCAAGTGTTAACTTAAGTATCATTAAATTCTTAGGTTTCGAACAGGTATTTAAGAACAGCCTTACTACTCTTCCAATTGGCGGCGGTAAAGGTGGTTCAGATTTCGATCCTAAGGGTAAATCTGATCGTGAAATTATGGCTTTCTGTCAAAGTTTCATGACTGAACTTTCAAAGCACATTGGAGCAGATACTGACGTTCCTGCTGGTGATATTGGTGTTGGTGGACGTGAAATTGGCTTCATGTACGGCCAATACAAGCGTTTACGCAACGAATTTACTGGTGTGTTAACTGGTAAAGGTTTAGGCTGGGGCGGATCTTTAGCTCGTACAGAAGCTACTGGTTATGGCTTATGCTACTTCATGGATGAAGCTTTACATGCAAATGGTAAGAGTTTTAAGGGTGCAACAACTGTAATTTCTGGTTCTGGTAATGTTGCAATCTACGCAGCTCAAAAAGCTACTGAATTAGGCGCTAAAGTTGTAGCGATGAGTGATTCTTCAGGATACATTTACGATGCTGATGGTATTGATTTAGCTCTTGTAAAAGAAATTAAAGAAGTTAAGCGTCAACGTATCTCTGAATATACTAAGACTCGTTCTAACGCTAAGTTCACTGAAGGTTGCCGTGGTATTTGGACTGTTAAGTGTGATATCGCATTACCATGCGCTACTCAGAACGAAATTGATGCAGAAAGTGCTCAAATTCTTCTTGATAATGGCACTTGGGCTATTGGTGAAGGTGCAAATATGCCTTCTACTAATGAAGCAATTGCAAAATACTTAAAGGCTGGAATCATATTTGGACCAGCAAAAGCTGCTAATGCCGGCGGTGTAGCTACTTCTGCTCTTGAAATGAGTCAAAATTCTATGCGTTTGAATTGGACTTTTGAAGAAGTTGATGCAAAGCTTAAGAACATCATGGTTAGTATATACAAGGCTGCTTCTGAAGCTGCTGAAGAATATGTTAATGATAAGAACAACCTCGTAGCAGGTGCAAATATTGCTGGCTTTATCAAGGTTGCTAAAGCTATGTATGCTCAAGGTATTGCTTACTAATAAAGTTTTCTAAAAACATTATACAAAACAAAAAGCTGAATCGTTAAATCCCAAATCTTGCAAATATAGATACACATGAATTTAATATTTAAATAAATTATC
>CAZTNG010000078.1:0-10442 GCA_964615195.1 uncultured Enterobacterales bacterium | reverse complement strand
TTTTATTATAAAAGACGTTTTTATTGATTAAATCCAATCTTTATTTCGATATTCTAATAAGGACTATTAAATAGTTTTTATTGAGTAAACAGGACTTTTTTATTGTTATAGGAGTCCTGTTTGTAAAAAATTGATTTTATAAGTCAGTCGTTATGTAGCTGTATATGTTCTTTAAACGCGTTTCAGCATTAGTTGTTTTATTTTTGGTTAAGCATTCATTAAAAAGCATTGTAAAACTTTCTCGTTTAGTAGAAACCCTTTCTTCAATAATATAACGATATGCAGCTATTACATGAGATTCGAGTAGTTCACTATTTACATTTTGTAGATAATCTAATACTAATTCTCTAATATAGCCTTTGCATTTGTTAATATTACTATTTAAGGAAATATAGTCTAAGCGAAGCTGTGATTGCATGTTATACATTGTATTGTTAAACAATTCTGCTATGTCATCTTTTTCGATGTTTCCATGGGCAATTATATCTGCTAAGTTCTGTTCATTTGCAAAACTATTATTTAAGGAATTCCTTCTTGTTGTAATATCCTGTGCATCAAGTTTTAGTTTTTGCATAAGTGAATTAGGAACTGTTGATGCTGGCGCAAATAGAACAGAACCGTTAAGAGGAAAATATATAAGTCCTGCGTATTTATCTGTTGGTTCAATTGCTAAATTCCACGCAATCATTGTTGTTTTGCTTTTTGAAATAGGGTAAAAAAGAATACAACTGTCGTCCTTTAGAGCAATCATTATTTTACCAAGTTGTGTCAATTTACCATCTGGAAGAGTGATATTTTGAGGATTGTATAAGAAAAATTGCATTAGTTTGGCTTCTTTCAAATACAATTGTTTAAATATGGCGAACATTGATGCTGTAATTGTTTTATCTTTTGCTCCTAATTGTGATCCTAGAGCTCGGATACTACCATTAAATTCATTTTTAAAAACATTACGAAGATTGATAGAAGTAAAAAGTAAGGCTTTAAAATTAACAACTTTTTTATTGATTAAAAGATTAGGAAGTAAAAGAGTGGTCAATATTTTTTTGAAAAGCTGTAAGCTTAAGCTATTGGAAAACACTAAAGTATTTTCATTTTCTAATATGTTTTGTAGCTTCACACCTGCCTCAGCGTAATTTATTGAGGAGTTTTTTAGATTAAGAATCATATCTTCATCTAGAGCTAAGGCATAGCTTGGATTAGGTAATATTCCAGGTGGAGGAGTAATAATTATGTTTTCATTATTGTTTATCTGTAGATCGTCCTTAATACAAAGGAATTCTACACGATAAGGAATTAGATCTTCGTTAAATGGTGTTAAATGAATAAAGAGCATGTAGTTGTCTTTTTGCGCTATAGTTTAAAACAAGTTATCAATAAAAAGTAGTAATTGGTTAATACAATAATTTATCGATTAGCTAAATGGTAGCCATATTAGCATAGTTTAGCTATATTTTTCTATTTAGGAATTAGAGTCATTAAAACAATGATATTTTCTATAGAAATTTTAATAAATACAGCATAAGTCTATGGGGAATATAAAGTCTTTATCAGTATAATTGTTTGTAACACTTAATGTTTAATATTTATTTACTATTTAATTTGTTAATTAGTTTAAATCTAAATAGGCAATGTTTATTTTTGGATTTATAATATAAGATTATTATTTTCTTAAGATTATTGGGTTTGTAGAGGTAACAATGTCAGTTCAACACTTCATTTTATGTTTAGATAAAAATGTTACGATAGGAGCAGGAACATTAATTACTTCTGTAATAGTAAATAACCCTAGTGTGGATTGTCATTTTCATTTATATGCCAAAACTAAAGATCTTGAAATAATACAAAAATTACTTACTCCAAGATTTTCTAAATTAAATTTTAAAAATTTGCAAATTACTTATAAAAGTATTGAAGATTTTAAAACTATGCAATCTATTCGTAGCAAGTTATCTAATGTAATTAAGAAGGCTAATAGAAATTTAACTGAAGCAGCTTTTTATCGCATCACAGTGCTAAATGAATTAGATTTTGCTGCAGATAAAGTTATTTATTTAGATACTGATATATTGTGCACCGGCAGTTTAGATCGCATATTTAATTTGGATTTTGGCGATAAAGCTATTGGTGCAGTTAGTGATTGGAAAGCACAATTAACTTACGCTAAAGACGTACTTAATTTTACTGGCGATGGTTATTATAATTCTGGAGTTTTAGTTGTAAATGTTAAACGTTGGGCAGAATTTGATATTGGTAATAGAGCAGTTCAGTATTTGGTTGAAAAAATGCCAAAACAAATAGATCAGGATGCTCTAAATGTCGCAAGTGCTAATCATGTGGTTTGGTTAGAATCTATATATAATTCTATTACTAATGAAACTGTAGTACCAATGGAAGGTTCAATTCTTGTGCATTGTACTGGCGCCGAAAAGCCTTGGAAGCCGTGGATTAGTGAGAATCCACAAGATTACAAAAATAGAAGTAAGCGATTAGAGCAACTGCAATTAGGAAGTGACGAAGTTGTAATGGTTCCAGATGCAGATATTTCTGAAATAGTACGTGTTTATAGAAGTTACCTTTCTACATTTGAACCTGATAGAAGTAAATGGTATTCATTAACTTCTGATGCTGATGATATATTATGGAAGCCGTCATCTGTTCACGATTTTAAATTTATGTCTAAACTTTACCGCAAAAATGGAATGTTAGGTCAAGCTTTTTATTGTTGGCTTAAGCATTACAAAGCTAAAGTACAACGTATGGGTTTGATGAGTGTTTTATTAGGTAAATAATTATAATAACAGTCATATTTTGCAATACATTATTTATTAAAAACGATAAGAAGTGCTTAAATTCTTATCGTTTTTTATTGTTGTCGTAAATTTCTAAATTATTTTTAGTGAATAAAATATAGTATTTGAATCATTAGAAATTATCTTTTTATTGATAATCAATGTATTTATTTTTATGCATATTCAAACTTGTTTACAAATAGATATAGATTGGTATGGCTTTTCTTATATATTCTGAGACTCTCTTATTTAATCATAATATAAGCAAAACTCGCTAGAGAGAGGTATGTCTTTAATCAATTTATTTATGAATTCTTAATGTTTTAAAATTTTAAAATTTATATTTTTAGAAGATACGTTTGAGATTTTGTATTATTAGTAGTTAATTTATATTTAATACTATATTAAAAATACATACATGGTATAATATTATTTAGTATTATAAGACACATATTGTTGTCGTTTCTATAAGTATTCATGTATGAAAATATCTAAATCTTTATTATTTATTACGTTGTTCTCTTATTTTTGTATGTTTCAATACGCTTTAGCTGAGTCACTACCGAGAAATTATGATGACTTAACAACAAAGCAAAAAAACACATGGAAAAGACTTCTACATTATTCAAATGATGAAAGTGTAATAAGGCTTCCTAGTACTTTCTTTGTATCCTCGCATGGTAATGTTAATCCTAAAATGGAATATGAAGAAACTTATAAATTATTTATTAATAATGAGGTTATGCAATGTAAGTTTCCATCAAGGTATTCTTTTATAAATAAAGGTTTAAGTGTAAATATTAATAATTGTCCAGAATTTAAAATTCATAAGGATTATATTCATATAGATAATGTTTATTATGTAGTTGCAGCTGAAGATAGCACCAATCCTGTTTCTGCGATGGGTCATGGTTTTATAATGATAGAAGTAACTAATGCATTTAATCAAGGTGTGAGATACGTTATTAACTATGGAGCAGAGGATCCTGTAAACCAAAATCCATTTAAAGTTATTCAAAAAATAATGGAAAATAACATGAGTGGTGCATATTTCTTAGAGAGATATGATGATTATATATATAACTATACAACAAGGGATGATAGATCACTTTGGGAATATAAGTTGAATTTATCTGGCGATGAAATTGCGTTATTAGAGGATCATTTATTTGAATTAAAAGGTCATCAAATAGGGTATTCAATTATTAATAATAATTGTGCTAATGGGTCAGAAATGTTTTTAAATTCAGCTTCTGAAAAGTTTAATTCAAATTCATCATTATTTATTACGCCTATAAGCTATTCACAATTTTTATATGATAATCAGCTAATCACTGATGATATTTCAATAAGGCCAAGTAATTCAGATAAATATGCATTGGACCACGGATATTTAGGAATGCCACTAATTACCAGAAAACCATCAAGGATTGATTTTTCGACTAATCATGGCAAATATTATGATTTTGGAGAATTGTCATTTTCTCCATTATTTAAAAACATAAATGACGATAATTTAGGTACAACTGATATTGCTAATACTGAATTTTTTAAGGTGACATTAAATTATGATTATCGCAGAAGTAAATTGTTTATCAAAAATATTGATTTGTTAAATTTAGCTTTGTATTCAAATATTTTGGCTAACAATAATCTAAGTAAATCTATAAATATTTCATTTACAGGCAATAATGATGACAAACATTCAAGACTGTACCCTGAGTTACTCGGTGGATTAGGATATTCAATTTATTTAAGTGATTTTAGGCCTTATGTTATTGCTAAGGTTGGAACCCACTTTATTAATGATACTGTGTTAGGAATTGGAGGAGAAGCAGGGTTTTTTATAGTCAATAATCATATTGGAAGAATACATGCATCATATGAACAAATATATGCGGGACATAATTATTGGCATGGAGCTCAATATGAAACCAACTTAAATTGGTCAAAATTAATTTTTGATAATTTTAGTCTCAATTTAAAATATAAGGCTTTTAAGAATAAAAACTCAAATGAGTTTGAGAACTATGGAAGTTTAGGATTTGTTTATACTTTTTAAGATTGTGTAAATCAATATGGAAATTTTTATAGAGAAATTATAAGGGCTATATTTACATATAGCCCTTAATGTAATAAAACTAATGGGAATTAAATTTTACTTAATATTTTGAGTATTTTCTGTAGTATTTTTATCAGTAGTCTCTGCTTCACTTGCAGTATTATTTACAGAAAGCTCGTCGTTTGATTTTGCTTCAGCTGTATTAGGCATTGGAATATAATGATCAGAGAACTTTATTTTTTCTAGCCATTCTTGACATTCTGGAGTATCTTTAACATTTGCAGTAATCTCTCTGTCTGCAGGAAAGTAACGCCAATTTGTGCCATTTGTGGCATCAGTTGAAGAAGAGAATGTACTAAATTCACCCCATAAAACATTTAACCAAAGGAAAGGATTGCCACGAGGTTTAATAGAAGTATTAGTTTCTTTTATACATCCACTTTCTTTAACTGTTATACCTAATGGTTTCTCGCCCATTTTTACCATGAAACGTTCGCCTGGTTTTACTTCAAACTTTTTATCAATGTTATTATCTCTGATATCAAGATTTTTAATAAAAAATGATGATTTGTCTGCAGACATTTTTTCAATATTAGCTTTGATAACTACTGGTTGGTATCCTTTTTCTGAGGAAGTAACATACGCACAACCTGTAACATTTATAGCAATTATACCTGCTATTAAATATGAAATGTGATTTAAATTCATTTGTATTCCTTTTGTAATAATGTTTATGTGTCTAAAATCATTATATGTTAATAGTTATATATTTATTTCTATTAATATATTTATTGTTTGTATATTATATACAATATATTTTTATTGTAAATATAATAAATATATTTATTCTTGTGGTATATATAAAAAATTATAGTAATTGAACGTAATTAATATTATGTAATAATAAAAATTAAATTTCTTTACATAAAAGATTGGTATTCATTTTTAATGCTTGAATATATTTAATTTTGCATTTGTTTTGAGATATCAGAATGTATTTTGAAAAATTACATAGATTATAATACAGTGCATGCTTTTGCATATTTAACTAAATAATTATAGGTGTTTAATAATATGTTATGTCCAAATTGTAATTCTGAAATTACTGATGGTTCAAGCTTTTGTCCTAAATGTGGCAAAAATGTGAATACTCAGGTAAAAGAAGATCAAACAGGTAATCAGAAGTGTTTGTCCATTGGTCAATGTCTTGCGCTATGCTTCATGATGTTGATTTCATTTTCTTTGGTTTTTCCTTTGCTTATTGTAGTTATTATTTTAATTTATTGGGCTGTCCAAAATGTTAAGACTTATACCTACCCTGAGTTAATTACCTTCGCTAGAGCCAATCTAATATTAATGGTTGTAGGTGTACTATTATATATTTTATTTTTTGCTGGTATCTTTTTTGTAGCTTTAACACATTAATTTAAGTTTATTGGTTAATAATCTTTTGTGAGTTTGATAGATTCTGAGATTGTTAATTAAAAATTTTTAACGGAAGTAAATATGAATTCAAAATATATGAAAACCTCAAACTGGTTGATATTACTTATTCTTTTAGCATTACCAATTATTAATGTAATTGTATCTATTGTTTGGCTTGTTCAATCAGAAAGCAAAGCAACGTATATAACACGTAAACATTTTGTAGCAGCATATTTGATATCATATATTGTATGTGTATGTTTGGCTACTTTACTCGTTGTTGTGGCTGGCGTTAGTTTGCCAATACTTAGCGAGATGCATAATTTATAGTTTGTAGCTTTATTTTGTTACTTAAACTTAATAAGTGATGAGTGTCATATATAACCTAATTACTATTAACTAAGTAGTAATTAGGTTTTTATTTTAATCTAAAGTGTATTGCTATTCATGTAATCTAGTCCGTTTTGACAATTTTGATCACCTCGATCAATACCTTTTTGAAACCAATATCTTGCTTTGTTAAGATCTTTAGATACATTGCCATTTCCTGTTAGATAAAACCATGCAACATTGTAGAATGCATCTTTATAGTTAGCATTTGCAGCTTTGTTAAACCAATAAAATGCTTGTGGTAAATCTGCAGGCCCAAATTCTCCGGATAGCAAAGATATGCCTAGATCATACATGCCTGATAGGTCTCCATGTTCTGCTCTTAGCTTGTATATTTCAAAAATAGTAAAGTTTTGAGCGAGAGCTATCATTGCAGATCTGTCACGAATAGCGTCAGCTTTCATTAGCCATTCCACGAACTTTTCTTGATTACCTAGGTTTTTATAGCACATTGCTGCATTAAAAAATGCATTTTGTATATTCATGTTAGCAGCTTCTTCAAAATATTTTACCGCTTTTAAATAATCAATTTTGCAACCATTTCCACAGAAGAATGCATGTCCTACATTATATGTGCACGAAGGATGCTTCAATAAAGCTCCTGCTAAAAAGAAATCAAGAGATTCTTTTTTATTAACTGGAAATCCATTACTTCCTTGGCTTAGCATTGATCCAAAGACTAAGCATTTTTCTCCATCTTTTTTAACCATTTCCTTAACTTGTGACCACATTGGTTCTAATAATGGGTTGCTTGGGTTTAGTAGTTGTATTAGATTTGTAATATTCATAATTTTCTCCTAGATCTAAATAAGTGCACGTATTTTTGCATCGTGTATGATCTCGTTAAATAGGCAACGTATGTTTGTTAAAGTAAAATATTCATGAAAATCTTCACATGGTTCCATTGGATATGCTTTATTTACAAAGTCTATAAATTTTTTTAATAAACTATCTGCATCTCTGAGTTCTATAGGTTCAAGCATAATTGTTGATGATGGTATTTCTGGAATTACAGAATATTTACCAAGATTATTGTCAACGATCATTTTGCTAGAACTTAATATTAATCTTTCAAAATCAATAACAAATTGAAGGGCTATCGAAGTATCTTTGAGAAGAATAATAAAACAATAGTTATGAGCTATAGTGTCGTAATCTACGTTGAAGTTATAGAATAAAGGTGTACTGGTTAACTCAAGTTTCATAATGTATGTCCTAAAAATTTTATTATTTGAAGCTGTTATTTAGATATTTATTCAATACGCCTCGTGATTGGTAGTATTCAATAAGTTCTGCTACGACATCACAACTTAGCTTAATTGACTCTTGCACCAGACCTAGTGTTCTTACATTCATACATATATTTAATAATTTGTTAGATGCATTTAGGTTAATAGGAACTTCCAAATTTATGTAGAAATAATAGGATTGGTTGATACCACAATTTTTTGCAAATAGTATAGATTCGCTTGTAGCATTAGGACGACTAGCCTTATAAAGCTCTTCTAAAATAAATTGCACACCCTCAGAATCAAAATTAAATTCAATTATCAAACTTTGAATAATTTCTTTGATGTATTGGTTGTAAGTTATTGGATTTCTATAAGATGCAAGGAAGTGTTTTGCAACGGCTGGGTTAAAATCTTTTCCTATAACATTGCATACTTCTACAGGAAAATGCAAAGAATTAAGTTCTTCTTCAGTTATTTCATTAATGCTATTTGATTCATTGTTCATGTTTTTAAAAATATTATTCATTATATCTATATCCTTATATGTTATTTCTAAACAGCTTAAATTTTAAGGGGAAAAATTTAGCTATATTTGTTAGTTATTCTGTAAGTTTTTATTAAAAAATAGTGCGTTAAAAACGCACAAAAGGAGATTTATTTATTTGTTGTCGTAATTATTAGTAGATTTTTGCTTAAAGCTATTGGAGTTCTTGTAAGTTGAATATCTACCTAAATAAATCTCTACATTAAAATAAATAAAAACATAAAATTCGTTAATTGTGTTTTTATAGTTTTTGGCATCTAATATGGTGCTAAAAATTTGTATTTATGGCAGAACACCAAATTAAAAATGTTCTGGAAGGTGCTCTGCCAAGACCGTAAGTGGTTAGCTATTTTTTAACATTTTGGGTTCCTCTCGTATTTTCTAGTCATCATGTTGTGCTGATGTTTTTATAATAGCATTCAAGTTTTTTGTATGAATTTTCAACTATGGTTAAAAGGGTTAATACTTATATTTCTATGTGATTAGACTTAAAATTTAATATGGATAGTATTGATATTATTTATTTTTAAAGAGTATGATGTACATCATCTATTAATAACAGCTTATTTAGTAAGCTTTTTTCTAAAACTAACTTAATAATATAATTAAAAAAGTAATATTTATGGCTCGTAATATTTTATTGTCAATTGTTGGGATAAACCCACAAATTATCACTGAAACTCTGTATGGTTTATATAAAAATTCCTTTAAAAACTTCCCTGAGGAAATTTATGTAATTACAACTGAATTAGGACTTATCAATTTACGTAAAAAATGTTTTGGTGAAGAGAGTATTATTTCCAATTTTTGCAAGGAATATAATTTAAAAAATATTGATTTTTCAGAAGAAAAAAATGTTTTTTGCATTCAGGATGATAATAATGATGATGGTTCTTTAGAAAATTTTAAAAATACTCAAGACTCAATATCAGATTTTATTTTTAAAAAGGTAAGTGAGTTTACAAACAAAAAGGATGAGTTTGGTAATCCTTACTATCGTATACATGCAAGTATTGCAGGAGGTAGAAAAAATCTATCATATTTCTTTGGAATAGCAATGAGTATCCTTGCAAACAAAGATGATGAACTATCTCATGTATTGATTCCAAAATGTTTTGAAAACTCATCATTTTGCTATCCAACCATTGAATCTAATATTATAAAAAATGCTTTTAAGGAAGAGGTTGATACTAAAAATGCAAAGGTTGCATTAATTCCAATTCCTTTGTTGCGTTTACGAAATGTTTATGAGAGGTCAGACATTTTTAATAGTAGTTCCACTCTTTCATACAAAGAAATTGTGGAAAAGCTTAATAGAGAGCTTTCTATTGAGCCTAGTAAATTTAATATTACTTTTGATAGAACTAAGAGCGAAGTAATAATTAATAATGTTTATTGTATTCCTTTAGATAGCGCTGAGTTTGCGTTCTATTCTCTAATTGCTAAAAATACAAAAAGTTATAATAAAGGGAAGGGCGAAGCATTAGTTTATAAGCCATCTCTTAAAGATTATTCTAATGAGAAAAAAAAGATTGAAAAAGATTTTGATAAAGAATATTTAAGTAAAAGTCCAAGTCCTATAAATCATAATGGAGAAACTTATAAGGATAGCCTTAATAAAGAGAAAAATGGAAAGATCGATCAGCTAAATAGGCGTACTCTTAATAATGTTATAGATGGTTTTTTACAATTTTTAGAAAATGCTCCATGTGTAAATCAAAATGAACTTCGTAATAAATTAAAAAAATATAAAGATCGTTATGTGGTATTAGAAAGCTTAGTTAATGAAATAAATGATTTATTAATTAATGTAGGTAAGAAATCAATACTTCAGGATGGAGATAAGAGCCGTAGTTTTTATTCTGAATCTTCTGAAGACGTGAAAGATATTATACAAAGCCATAGAGGTTTATGGGAAAGATTGATTAAGGACGTAGGTAATAGATTAAAGAAGCATATTGATGTTACTTCAATACTAGAGTTTTTTGTTATAAAAG
>CAZTNG010000077.1:0-10546 GCA_964615195.1 uncultured Enterobacterales bacterium | reverse complement strand
ATTGAATGAAAGATAAAGCAATTAAAGTCCCTAAAAATGCGAAACTTGTTGGAAACGTTATTTGAACAAAAGCATGCATAGTATATACCCTTATTTAAAACGCAAAATAAACACATAACAAGCTTGTTTTATTATACTATTTTGTTTGAATGTATATATTGCTGTATTTCACATTTTTACTTATTACTATAAAACAAATTGTATTCTATTGATTTTGTTAAAAATAATACGAATAAAATATATTAGTAAAATTACATGAAATGATTACATCATTCATTTTTTCATGGTAACTGTGTTAAAATAAAAAAATGATTAATAAATTACATGAGGTTCCAATGTTTGGAGAAAAATTTTATCGCTATTTAAATGAAATGAAAAATTGGCAACGTTCATTATTTGCATTAGCTTTAGCCCAAAGAATGAGTCCAAACTATATTTTATATTGTGAATCAATAGGAAATGGTGAATGGGCTCATGAGTTTAAGAGAATTTTGCATGAGATGTGGATTTATCATACAGACAAATTTAATCATATTGATTTGGAATCATTGTTGATTGAATTGGAAAAAAGAATTCCAAATCCTTTACCTGAAGGTCCTTATGGTGCTTATCCTGCTTTAGATGCTTGTGTTGCTTTATCATGCTCAATTAATGCAATTATATCTAATGTAGGTGACGAAGCTGAGGTTGCAAGTAATGCATCAGTTTGTACAGTGGCAAAATTTTTGGAAATTCAAAATGATGCAGAATATGATAATGATGAATTAAGAGAATTCGATTTAATTAATACTGAAATTGAATTTCAAGTTGAGCTTATGCAGTCTGTAAGAAAACAAAGAAGTGAGGAGCTTGTTTCAGAAATAAAGGATGGCATAATTGAGTTGGGTTGCTCAAATATAGGTATACCTGCTGAATAGTTTAATTTGCTTTAAAATATAGTTATACGAGTAGAATTAAAGATGTGATTCTACTCGTAAAAGAGTTCGATATTTAAAAAATATTATTAGTTAATGAAATATATTCAATTGGACAATGCTGATAGCCTTTAATTAGTAGCATAATTCCGCTGATGATCATTACAGATTGAAAAAGTTTCTTAATTATTTTTGTATTTAGTTTATGCATAAGCATTGTACCAATATAACCACCGAGAAATGCTCCTAATAAGAGCATTGGTACCCAAGGCCAATATATTTGTCCCATAGAACCAATGGTAAATGCACCAACAAAATTCCATATAAGCGCTACAAAAATCATAGAATGGTTTATTGCTCTTTTAATATCCATTTTGAACCAAAGCACTAGTGTCATAATTCCAAATAAACCTGCTCCAGATGAAAACGAACCGCTTAGTAATCCAACGATACCAATTAATATTGCCCCAATATAGAGCTTGTATCCCGTTAGTTTTTTTTCATCGCTTGTAATTCCAAAATCTTTTTTGAAAATTGAATATATGACGGATCCTATAGTTATTATTCCTAAAATGAATTCTGCAAGCCAATCGCTAAAATTTACAATGATTACTGATCCTAAAGTAACTGCTGGACAACCAATTAAAAGCATTAATAATGCAATTTGTTTATTTAATCCATGAACGTGTGGGTTTCTAGAGAAAGCTCCAATTCCTAGAGCTACAACAGCAACTTTATGTGTGCCTAAAGCCATAGGAAAAGATAATCCCAAAAATATTAGAACAGGCAATTGTACAAAACCTGCACCACCTCCAGAAATAGATGCTAAGATATTTGCTATAAATCCTGCTAAAAACAAACTTAGCTGTTCTATTAGAAAGTCCATTAATCTATGACCTTAAAATATGATAAAAAAAAAGAAAGACAGAATAAATCTGTCTTTCCGAAACTAAAAAAGTTATTTTTTTTGTTCTCTTGCTATGGCTCGATATGCTATATCGTTTCTGAAGAACATTCCGTCCCAATTAACAGATTTAGCTAACTTATAAGCTTTTTGCTGAGCTTCATATACTGTTGTTCCCAAAGCAGTAGCACATAAAACTCGACCACCATTGGTTACAATTTTGCCATTTTTAAAGGAGGTTCCTGCTTGAAATATTTTTTCATCAGCACTAAATTTTTGATCTAATCCGTGTATTTCATCACCTTTTTGTGGGCTGTTAGGATAATTTTTTGCTGCTAAAACAATGCCAACAGCTGCACGAGTATCGTATTCCGCAATTTCTCCTGCTAGTTGACCATCACAAGCTTTATTACAAAGATCCACAAGATCACTTTTCATTCGTAACATGATAGGTTGTGTTTCAGGGTCACCAAATCTGCAATTATATTCAATTACTTTTGGATTACCTTGTCCATCAATCATTAATCCTGCATAAAGGAATCCTGTATAAGAATTTTGTTCTGCTTTCATTCCATTAACAGTAGGAAGGATTACTTGTTCCATTACCTTTTTGAACACTTCATCTGTAACTACTGGCGCAGGTGAGTAAGCTCCCATGCCACCTGTGTTTGGTCCAGTATCACCATCACCAACACGCTTGTGATCTTGACTAGTAGCCATAGGTACAACGTTATTACCGTCAACCATTACAATAAATGATGCTTCTTCACCTGTTAAGAATTCTTCAATAACAACTCGAGATCCAGCTTCACCAAAGGCATTTCCTGATAACATGTCTGTAACAGCAGCTTTTGCTTCTGCTAAGTCCATTGCAACAATTACACCTTTTCCAGCAGCTAAACCATCAGCTTTAATAACGATAGGTGCTCCTACTTTATCTAGATAAGCTAAAGCTTTATCAGTTTCAGTAAATACACTATAGTGCGCGGTAGGAATATTATGACGTGCTAAGAAGTCTTTAGTAAAAGATTTAGAACCTTCAAGTTGAGCGGCTGCTTTTGACGGTCCAAAAATTTTTAAGCCAGCTGCTTTAAAATCATCTACTATACCTAACACTAATGGAGCTTCTGGTCCAACAATTGTTAGATCTATTGTTTCTGTTTGTGCAAAGTTGATTAATGCTGGAATATCTGTTGCACTAATATTTACATTAGTGATTTTATTTTCTGTTTGAGTACCTGGATTACCTGGTGCAACAAAAACTTTTTCAACTAATGGTGATTGTGCAGCTTTCCATGCTAGAGCGTGCTCGCGGCCACCGTTACCAATTACTAAAACTTTCATAATAAAAACCTATTTTAGCTAAATACATAAAAAGAGATCTCTTAGAGATCTCTTTATTCTGATTTTGTTAATTTTAGTGGCGGAAATGGCGCATTCCAGTGAATACCATTATCATGCCATGTTCATTTGCTGCATCAATACATTCTTGATCTCTAACAGATCCGCCTGGTTGAATTATGCATTTAATTCCTGCAGCTGCAGCTGCATCTATACCATCGCGGAATGGGAAGAATGCGTCAGAAGCCATTACTGAACCTTCAACAACTAAGCCTTCACGCTTTGCTTTAATGCATGCTATTTCAGCTGAGAATACACGACTCATTTGGCCAGCACCAACACCGATTGTTTGGCGATCTCTTGTGTATACAATTGCATTTGATTTAGTGTATTTTACCACTTTCATTGCAAATAATAATTCATCAAGCTGTTCTTTATTTGGAGCAAGCTTTGTTACAACTTTAATATCTTCAAGTTTTGCGAAATCTGTATCAGCATCTTGAACAAGTAAACCACCTGTTACTCTCTTATATTCGAGAGCAGGAACACGACCTGTCCAAAAGCCACATTCTAATAAACGAACATTCTTCTTCGCTGCTACAGCTGCTTTGGCTTCTTCTGATACTTTTGGTGCAATTATTACTTCACAGAATTGATTTTTAACAATTGCTTCAGCTGTCTTGCCATCTAGTTCTCTATTAAAAGCTATGATTCCACCAAATGCAGAGGTTGGATCTGTCGCAAATGCTTTTGCATAAGCTTCAAAAATGTCAGCGCCTAATGCTACGCCGCAAGGATTAGCGTGTTTAACTATCACACAAGCAGGTTCACTAAATTCTTTTACACATTCTAGAGCAGCGTCTGTATCAGAGATATTGTTATATGATAAAGCTTTACCTTGTAATTGAGAAGCTGTAGAAATACTTGCATTCTTATTGTCTGCTTCTACAAAGAAAGCTGCTTTTTGGTGACCATTTTCGCCATAACGCATATCTTGTTTCTTAATAAATTGGCAATTGAATGTTCTAGGGAATTTTGATTCAGGATCTGATTCTTCTTTAATGCCATAGCTTGGTACTTTTGTACCAAAATAATTGGCAATCATTCCATCATAAGCAGCAGTATGTTCAAATGCAGCGATTGATAAGTCAAATCTAGTTTCATATTTTAATGAGCCATTATTAGTATCCATTTCTTCAAGAATTCTTGAGTAATTATTAGCACTAACAACTATTGCAACATCTTTGAAATTTTTAGCAGCGCTTCTAACCATTGTAGGGCCACCGATGTCAATATTTTCAATAGCTAATTCAATTGTGCAATTAGGCTTAGCTACTGTAGCTGCAAATGGATATAAATTTACAGCAACTAAATCGATTGGTTTAATATCGTGTTGAGCCATTATTTCATCATCAATTCCACGACGACCTAATATACCACCATGAACTTTTGGATGAAGGGTTTTTACGCGTCCACCCATCATTTCAGGGAAGCCTGTGTAGTCACTAACTTCTGTTACTTTAATACCGGCATCTGCGAGCAGCTTAGCTGTACCACCAGTTGAAAGTATATCGACTCCACGATCTGCTAGACCACGAGCAAATTCAACTACTCCAGTCTTATCAGAAACACTGATAAGAGCTCTACGAATTGGACGAGAGTTATCCATTTGGTTTTAAACCTCAAATACGATTTAGTTAAATGAATGCGTTGGATAGTAACAGCATTGATACTATCTAGCCGTAAATTATTTATAAGTAATGTAGACTGTATAAATAAGTATTCTTTATTATCCATGTGTGTAGATAATAAGGAAAAATATTTCTATTATTGTACTGAATTACGACAAAAATTTCTATATTTTTTGAAATACCTAACATTATAAATTGAAAAAATATAAATTTTAAAAAATTATATATTATTTTTTTAGTGAAATTATACTAATTAAGTTTAGGGTATTTGTAGCCTTTGTTTTGTTGACAGGTTTTACTTATAAAAAAAGGTAAAACGTGATCATTGTTACAAATCTGTATTATTAGTAGCCTTTTAATGCAATGCACACAAAAAAAGTTTGTTTTTTTTTTGCATATTTTGTAATTTAATCAAGCTCAAGGGGTTTTGCTTATAGATTTAGATTTTAAGCTACTTTAGGGATGACGTTTTTACTTGCATAGATACTGAGATTGTTACTGTAGTATTGTTTATCAGGAATTTTTTGATTGGCTATGGCAAGTAAAATTATTAACAATAATGTGTAACCATATTTGTGTTACTCTATAAATTAATTTCCAGTTTAAGGATTGTATATGAATAAGACTCAGCTTGTTGATTCTATTTCAGAAAAGACTGGCTTTTCTAAAGCTCAGGCTCACGATGCATTAGAAGCTACTTTGGATGCTATATCAAGTATTTTGATCGATGGTGAATCTGTTTCTCTTGTTGGTTTCGGCACATTCAAGGTTAGTCATCGTTCACCACGTACGGGACGTAATCCACGTACTGGAGATCCTATTGAAATAAAGGCATCTAGAATTCCAACTTTTACTCCAGGTAAAACTTTGAAAGAAGCTGTTAATAAGTAATATTGATGATTTATTAGAAAGCTGGATTTATTCCGGCTTTTTTTATATAAATAGGTTAATTATTACAATTTTTTTATGTGTAATTTATTACATTATAGTTACTTTTTTTCAGAATTTTTTTTGTTTTATGGTGTTTATTTGTAAAAAAGTGGTGTCCATTTTTGACTATGAATTTACTTCTTTTATAATCTGAATTAATTTAATGATTAATTTTAAGAGGTTGCTAATTTTATGTATAAGTTGTTTGCAATGGATATGGATGGAACTTTATTAAATTCATCTCGAGAAATATCTGAAAAAAATAAAAAAGTTCTCACTGATGCCAAAAAACAAAACTGCAAAATAGTTATTGCCTCTGGTAGACCGGTTGAAGGTTTGTTGCGTTATGCTCAAAGTTTAAATATTGTAGAGCCAAATCAATATTTAATTTGCTTTAATGGTGCAGTTGTATATGAATTAAATCCACTAAAAGTTAAAGTTTGCAATAGCCTTTCAGGTGCTGACGTAAGACATTTGGCCAAAATTAGTCATGATTTTGGGATTTTATCTCATGCTTTTTCTGCAACACGAGGTTTACTAGTAGAGACTGAAAATCCTTGGACTGACATAGAACGTACGTATAATGAAATTGAACAGCATTTTACTGATTTTAATGAAACAGAAGATGAAGAACAATTTTATAAGTTTATGTTTTGTGGTACAAAGGAGCAGTTAGATTATGTTGAAAAAAACATAAATGAATTAAGAGAAAAATATACAGTTGTACGAAGTATGTTTTGTTTTTTAGAATTTTTAAATAAAAAATCATCAAAGGGCTTTGCGCTAGAAGAACTGTGTAAAGTAATTAATTTACCATTAGAACAAACTGTTGCTTTTGGCGATGCGCAAAATGATGAACATATGCTTGAAGTAGCAGGTTTAGGCGTGGCTATGGGTAACGCAATTGATGATTTAAAATTAAAAGCAAATATAATAACAAAAACTAATGATGATGATGGTGTTGCTATAGTTATTGAAAATATATTGCATCAACAAAAAAATATAGAGGCAAATCAACAAATATGAGTAAAGAGAAAAAAAATATTTTAAATGTTTTTGGCGTAAGACGTCATGATGGTAGTAATCCAACTGTTCATGAAAGCCAACCATTAATAAAAACTATTAAATCTTTTTTCTGCATAGCTGTGCCTTATTGGAAGTCTAGAGATAGCCTTTTTGGTTGGGTGTTGCTTTCATTTATCGCATTTTTTACTGTAATGACAATCTATTTAGCTAAACAATTCAATGATTGGTACAAAGAATTTTGGGATAATGTTCAGGGTTATAATTTAGATGGATTTATTGCAGGTTTATGTTTATTTGCTTTTTTAGCAACAGTTCATGTATGCACTGTTGTGTATAAATCTTATGCTATATCTGCGCTTATTATTAGATGGCGTAAATGGTTAACAGAGCATTATTTAGATAGATATTTAATCAATGGGGCTTTTTATAGTGTTCAGTTAACTGATCAGCAAACTGATAATCCAGACCAACGTATTGCGGAAGATTTAGATAAATTTGTATCATTAACTATAAGTATTATTATTAGTATTGTTACTGATTTAGCAATGCTTGTTACTTTTTCTATTATTCTTTGGGGTTTGTCACATTCAGTTGAAATGCCTATATTTGGTCATTCAATTACCTTACCAGATGGGTACTTATTTTATTTAGCGTTAATCTACGCATTATTAGGTACTATTATTACATTTGTTATGGGTAAGCCTTTAGTATTGTTAAATTTTAGACAACAGCGATATGAAGCAGATTTCCGTTTCTCGTTGATACGTTTACGTGAAAATGCGGAATCAGTTGCTATATATAAAGGAGAACTAGAAGAAAAACGCCGTTTTGGTAGTTTGTTTATGGATGTAGTTCGTAATTATAAGAATTTAATTTCAAAGGTTAAATCTTTAGGTTTTTTTACATTGGGTTATGCTCAAGCAGCTGTTATTTTCCCTTATTTAATTGCGGCACCAATGTATTTTGCAAAAATTTTGACTATTGGTGATTTGATGCAAATAAGCTCTGCCTTTGGAAGGGTTCAAGATTCTTTATCAACATTAATATCCAATTTTAAAAGTCTAGCAGAATGGAAAGCTGTTATTGATCGTTTATCGTTATTTGAAAATAGCTTAAAGAAAACTACGTTACTTCCTAAACCAAATATAGTAGAAAAGAGTATAGATGTAGTTCTTAATAATCTTACTGTTTCAAAGCCTGATAAAACAGTTTTAATTGAACATATAAATCTTTCATTAAGTAAAGGTGATCGTTTATTGATCCAAGGTCACAGCGGTTGTGGTAAATCTACGCTTTTGCGTACAATAGCTGGTATTTGGCCATTTGCTCAAGGGGAAATAATTTTACCAAAGGATAAATTACCTTTGTTTTTAAGTCAAAAACCTTATATGCCTTTGGGAACATTAAGAGATGCAATTTTTTATCCTCGTAAACCTGAATGTTCAGACCAAGAGATATGCAAATTGTTAGAAGATGTTGGTTTAAAGCATTTGACACAAAAGCTTGATGTTATTGATCAATGGAGTCATATGTTGTCCTTAGGGGAACAACAACGTATTGCTTTTTTGAGAGCTTTATTGATTAAACCATCATTAGTGTTTTTAGATGAGGTAACTAGTGCCTTAGATGAAGATAATGAAAATATGCTGTATAAAATGCTTATTGAGAAATTACCTGATTGCATTGTGATAAGTATTGGACATAGAAACACATTAAAGGCATATCACAATCGTTATTTTGCTATAGATAAAGGTTCTTATAGATTAAGTTAAGTATTTGTTATTTTAATTAAGACTCTCTAAATTGATTGAAAATATTTGGGGAGTTTTTAGTTGAATAGTATATGTTGTTTAAATATGTATAAGGATAAACATATTTGGTTATAGCTTATACCAATTAGGCTTTTACTAAAATTATAAATTCATGTTACGTCCGTGTTACATGAATTCAGATTGAAATAATAATGAATTTTTAATTTAAGAATTGCTCAAAAATTGAATTCCATATTTATTTGTTTTTGCATCTATAACGCGTACAACCTTTGCTTTCGCGTCTAGCATTGGCAGATCTTCTCCTGGATCTTCTAATTTTACTTGAATGTTATCCCCTATATTCAAGGTACCTGTTTTTAGATAAATCGACATTCCAGTAGCACTTATATTTAAACACTCTGCTGTAATTTTCCCACTTTGCGTAGTTATTATGCATTCAACTGGTAGATCTACTCTAATGAAGGTACGACGTTCTCTATTGCTTTCCATCTTTAAACCTCTAGTTAGATTTTCATTTGTGATTATAGAAAATCAATTCATGTGGTGCAACTTATAAACTTAATTAAAAGGTGTCATAAATCACAACACACGATCTATGTTTTATTTAGTGATAAATTTAAAACAAATAAATCTATTAAACTCACTATTTGGACCACAAAGAGGGCATTTATCTTGAAATGCAGGAGTATTAATAGCATTTGGATAAAATTCTGGTTCTATGGCAATAGACGAGTAGTCTTTATAATAATTATTAGGTATTCTGGATGGCGTTCCATCAAAATAATTTGAAGTATAAACATGTGATGCTGGATAATCAGTATACATTTCCATGCTTACATTAGAATCAGAACTCTCCAGCTTAATTTTGCAATCTTTTGGTGTGTTATTAAAAACATAAGGGTGATCTAAACCTTTTGTTGGTACTAGAATTGTTGGTACACATGTAACTTCATTTAACATTTTTGGATTGCGAAAATCCATTATTGAATCATTAACTTTTGCAAATTCTCCTAATGGAATTCCTTCGTTATTAAGTGGTAAATATGTATCTGTGAATATTGTTAGTTTATGATTTTTAATTGTAGTTTTTTCTGGAATTTGATTATTATCTAAATTCCAATAGGAATGATTTGTTATATTTATTGGTGTTAGTGCACTAGCTGTTGCATGATAATTGATTATCAATTCGTTGTTATCTGTTAGAGTGTAGTGTACATCTAATATTAATTCTCCTGGGAATCCTTGGTCTCCATCTGGAGATATTGTTGAAAGAATTAAATCTTGTTTGCTATATTTTTTAGCAGTAAATCTTTTCTTATCAAATCCTACAAAACCACCATGCAGTCCGTGTTTATCACCTTGGCGCATTGTAATTTGATATTGGTTACATCCTATTTTGAAAGAACCTTTATTGGTTCTATTTGCAACACGTCCTATAGTTGCACCTAGGTAAACATGTTGATTTCCATAGTATTCGGGAGATGTTCCTAATACTAAATTACGTTGTTCTCCTGTTTTGCTGAGTGTTACTATGACATCAAGTATTGATGCTCCCCAATCCATTATGCGTATAGTTGTTCCACATGCATTTTTTAGTTCAAAAATTTTAGGTGCTTTAGAATAGGAATCCACAGTATTCATTAAAAAATCCTTTACAGTGTAAATTTAAAAATGTAACTAATTACACGTAATTTAGTTTATCAAATGTTTTGTTTATAAGTTTTTAATCAATTATAACTAAAATTTTGATAAAAATTAGTAGCTATTATTAAATTATACAAACAATGAATTATGAAACAAAATGAAACGTGTGTAATTTATAATATTATGTTACATACTGTATGGTTTTATAATATTTATGGTGACTTTACAGTTGTAAATATAGAGAATAATGTTATTTAAATGATTTACTTTAATTTTATGTTTTAAAATAGATTTCACAAAACATAAATAAATATGAATAGTTTA
>CAZTNG010000076.1:0-10565 GCA_964615195.1 uncultured Enterobacterales bacterium | reverse complement strand
CCATGAATTTAAAAAAAAGTTTACTATAATGTTTCCTATAAGTAGGCAATTTGTTATAGAATGTCAATATTTTTTTTTTAAGATATTTATCAATATATGATAAATATTGTTGTGGGATAAATATATTAAGGTTTTTTTATGTCAGATAATCAGAATGCTTCAAATAGCAATATAACAATGCCTATTACAGATGTTATTACAGCATCTGGAACACAAGGCTTTCAGTGGTTTTTAAAAGCAATTAAGTCAATTTCGGCGATCGAATTTTGGATGGTATTTGGTTTATTTATATTAGGTTTTGCGCTTCAAACAATTGCTAGTTTTTTACCTATACCATTATTAGGTAATTTCTTATTTTTTATATGTGTATCTGTTGGTATGGCAGTGCTCATAAAGGCAACATTTTATAAAACATATAATTTTGCAGATGCATGTTCTTTAGTAAAGACGCATTTCCTTGATTTGTTATTGCTTTTTATATTTAGATGTTTATGTTCATTTGTTGTTTTTGGTATTGCTATAGCTATTGTGATTACATTATTTTGTATTGACCAATATGACAATCTACATTTTTTTATTAACAATGTTAGTCAAGCAATGACAGATGCTGGCATCACACTCGATAATATCAATGCTGATAATATACAAGTTATAATAGAGAATACAGTTATTCCTAATGTTGACATAATTAAACAGTGGATTTTCCATTGCTTCTTTGGTTTTGCAATGATGCTTTTAGCTAGTTTGATTTACTATATGTTTTGTTTCTTCTCTATTCCTTTAGTTTTAAATGCGGATGTAAAGCCTTGCAAGGCTTTATTATTAAGCTTTAAAGCTTTTAATCATAATTGGTTAGCAATTACAATATATAGTATTAGCATGATCTTTTCTATCATTCCAATTTTGGTTGTATGCATTTTAGTAGCGGCAATTTGTTCTAACGCCTTTGCAACATGTTTAATTTTATTGGCTATGTTATTTTTAATAGTTATTTACGTTATTGTTGATTTTGTTGCAGGTTTTTATGCAATGAAGGATGTATTTTGGAGTAAATATACATTATTAGATAATGATCAATCTAAAGAATAATAATTTAGTGTGTGATATTTAAAATGTAATTTGATTACGTAAAAATTCATTAAATTCAAAGGCCTAATTTCTAATTCATGGAAATTAGGCTTTTTTGTATAAAAAACTACTTAATTTTTGGATTATTTTATCAAGTGTAATACTCAAGTTACATTTTCTAGAGAATGTTTAATTTATTTTTAGTTGCTTTAATTCTAAATAAACACTTATTTGCAATATAAAAATTGGATAGAGAATTACAAATTAGAATTATTATCATTAATTACTCAAAACAATATATTTTTCAAAATATGTAATAAAAACCAGTTAAATTTGCTTAATTAAAAATAAAGCGACTTTGCTTATATTTTGAGCATCACTGTTTTGTTAGTAATATTTTTTATAACATAATGTTGCTAACTGGGATTTTCTCAAAATTAAGATAGATTATTACACAGAGGAAGAAAAATATGAATTATGATTCACTGATTATAGGTTTTGGTAAAGGCGGCAAAACATTAGCTAAAAAGCTTAAATCTATGGGCGAAAACGTCGCTTTGATTGAGAAAGATGCCGCAATGTATGGCGGTACTTGCATAAATGTAGGTTGCATTCCGTCTAAAAAGCTAATAAATGCAGCTGCCAAAGCACCAATAGGCGATTTTGCTATAAAGCAGGATTATTATAAAAAGTCAGTGTTAGCAAAAAATGATCTTATAAAAGCTCTAAGACAAAAAAATTACGAAATGCTTGTTAATGCAGGGGTGTTCGTTATAAATGGTGAAGCTTCATTTATCGATAAAAATCAAATAAGTGTACGCTATGCAAATGGTGAGCATGAAGTTATTTCAGCCAATAAAATTTTTATAAATACAGGCTCTACACCAATATTACCTAATATTAAGGGATTAGAAAATAATACAAAGGCCTATTTAAGTGAAAATATTTTAAGTCTTGAGACGCTACCAAAACGTTTATCTATTATTGGTGGCGGTTATATAGGTCTTGAATTTGCTTCAATGTTTGCTGAATTTGGTTCAAAAGTAACTATTATTCAGGACAATGATGTCTTTTTACCTAGAGAAGATTCTAATGTTGCCGAGGAAATTCTTACAATATTAAAGAATAAGGGTGTAGAACTTATTAAAGGTGCTAACGTTCTAGAGTTAAAGGGCGGAAATATTGTTTATCATCAATTAGATACTAGTTATGAGCTTGAAGGTGATGCAATTTTAGTAGCTACAGGTAGAAAAGCTAATACTGCTACATTAAATTGTAAGGCAGCAGGAATAGATCTTGATTCAAGAGGTACAATAGTAGTTGATAAACATATGAGAACTAGCGTACCTAAGATTTGGGCAATGGGTGATGTATGTGAAAGGCAGCTGTTTACATATATATCATTAGATGACGCTAGAATTGTATATGCAGATATATATGGCGATAGTGGTAGAGATTCTAATTCAAGAGGAAGTTTTGCGTATTCAGTATTTATAAATCCACCATTTGCGCGTGTAGGTTTAAGTGAAAATGAAGCAAAGCAACAGAAACTAAATTATCGTGTGGTAAAGCTACCTGCGATGGCAATTCCTAAAGCAAAAATCTTAGGTGAAACTCAAGGTTTTATGAAGGCTTTAATTGATACCGATACTGGCTTAATATTAGGAGCTCATTTTTTATGTGCAGATGCTCACGAGATGATTAATTTTATGAAGCTTGCTATAGATCAAAGGCTTGACTATAAGGTAGTACGAGATTTTATCTTTACACATCCTTCAATGAGTGAAGCTCTTAATGATCTATTTTCGCTATAGAGCAATGAATAGAGTATTAGCAATTAGCTAAAATGTTAAGATATGGCTTCTAAAAATTAAGTTTTATATAGTTAATTTAAAACTTAAAATGGAGGTCATATTTTTATCTTTAATATGTCCAATTGAAGAGATCTTAAATTATAAAAAATGTAGTTTTGTCGCCAATTTTTACGGCAAACTAGCCTTTATTAGGCTTGATTTAAAAATAAAATATATAACTTATTTAAGCCTTTTATTAAATTCCGTAAGGGCATAACCCCAAACTCCTGTATAAATAACAAGCCCTAGCAAAGTATAAAATCTAAAAGGAATGAAATATGTAATTTCATATGGAAGTTTGATTACCACAGATAAATATAGAATTACCATTTTTGCTAATGAAAGTGGTACAAATAAGAATAAGTAACATAAAACATTAAGGCCAATCACAAAGAATAATAGCTGTGCAATATGACGAAGCATTATTTTTAAAGTTAAACATGTTTGTTTATAATTGGATAATTGTTGATTTATGGAGCTATTTTTAATAAACAATGAATAAAATATTGTAAATAATGTTGTGCCACAAAAAGTTAGCGTTAGGAACGCTTGAATTCTGTAAGCTAAGGCTAGGCTATCTTTATGTAAATCTAAGCCGTAATCTAAATTTAAATATAATAAAGCAAGCATTCCTAAAAAAATCCAATATGGAAAAATTAAAAGGATGTTTAATAAAAAACCATTAGGCTTTACATTATTAAATTCAACTTTTGAGATATGTTTTATATTAAATAATATTGCTATTGTTAGTGGAAAAAATGGCAGGGTACATAAAGCTAAAATAAATCTACCAATTTTTGCTATTAATTTTAAAGGAGAATGTACAAAGCTTAAGCTAGCTGTTATTAGAATACCTGTACTCCAAAATATTTTATGTACGTAACTATTGCTTGTATAGTCTGAAGTATTTGTGTCTTCGTTGTTTATAGGACAAGAATTTTCAGTTGTATTACTATCAATATTATTTGAGGAATTTTTTGGGGTATTCATATCTAAAATTCGCATATTCGTGTTTAAAACATTTTAGTTTTTTATAGCTTTAAAAACAAGTTCCCATTTTTTAGATGGTGAACTTAATTACCTTTAAATTCAGTTTTTTAGTTCTTAATTAATAACCTTGTTATGATAAGTTAATGTAAAAGAATTTATAGTAAACATAGGGTTTGCTTTATTGCTCAAAAACTTGCATAATATTCATAATACTAATTGCCTGTCGGAGTGCCTAGCGGCTGAGATCACCTTTGTGAAATCCGTAAACCTGCTCAAGATAATGCTTGCGAAGGAAACAGAACAATGTCTTGCATTAATTGTCGGTGCTGACAGGCGTATATTAATTTGATTGAGAATACGATATATGTCAGTTATTGAAAAACGCCAGCATGCAGAGCTAGAGGCTCGTTCTAGATTACAATCACTTCAAGGCTTTGCCTATCCAAATTCAGAAAGATGCTATCGTCAGCTCTTAAATCATGATTATTCGGTTCCAATGCGTCGTATTGTACTTTCAAATGGTGAAAGTGTAGATCTTTATGATACTGCAGGATTTTATGGTGATACAAAAGCTGAACTAGATGTCACTAAGGGATTGCCATTAATTCGTGAGCAATGGTTAAAAGATAGAGATGATTTAGTTGTAATAAAAGAAAGCCAAACTGCATTCGGTATTACTTCTCCCAAAAAGACCAGAATTTCTACAAAGGTCGCAACCCAACTTTCAATGGCTAAAGCGGGCATTATTACTCCCGAAATGGAGTACATAGCAGCTCGTGAAAATATTGGGTGTGAACATGATTATTTTACAGCAGAAATGGTTCGAGATGAGGTTGCCTTAGGTCGTGCAGTAATTCCTGCTAATATTAACCATCCAGAAGCAGAGCCTATGATTATTGGACGTCGCTTTAAAGTAAAAATTAACTCTAATATAGGTAATTCAGCTATAAGTTCATCTATTGCTGAAGAAGTAGAAAAGATGGTTTTCAGCACAATTTATGGTGCAGATACAGTTATGGATTTAAGTACTGGTGCAAATATTCACGAAACTCGTGAATGGATTATCAGAAATTCTCCGGTACCAATCGGTACAGTTCCTTTATATCAAGCATTAGAAAAAGTTAATGGTGTAGCAGAGAACCTTTCTTTTGAGGTTTTTAAGGAAACATTAATTGAACAGGCTGAGCAAGGAGTTGATTACTTTACAATTCATGCTGGTTTATTAAAAGATTTTGTATTTCTTGCAGCTAAGCGCTTAACAGGAATTGTTTCGCGTGGAGGCTCTATTATAGCTAAATGGTGTTTAGACCATAATACAGAAAGCTTTTTGTATACAAATTTTGATGAGATTTGCGATATTTGTGCTAAATATGATGTGGCTATATCTTTAGGAGATGGTTTGCGTCCAGGTTCAATTTATGACGCAAACGATGAAGCGCAATTTAGCGAACTTAAAGTTTTAGGTGAGCTTACTGAGCGTGCATGGGCAAAAGGTGTACAAGTTTTAATTGAAGGTCCTGGTCATGTACCATTGAATAAGATTAAAGAGAACATGGATATGCAACTTAAGTATTGCCATGAGGCTCCTTTTTATACTTTAGGACCAATAGTAACTGATGTAGCTCCTGGTTATGATCATTTTACTTCAGGAATCGGTGCAGCAATGATTGGCTGGTTTGGTACAGCTATGCTTTGCTACGTTACACCAAAAGAACATTTAGGCTTGCCTAAACGAGATGATGTACGTGAAGGTTTAATGGCTTATAAGATAGCAGCTCATGCTGCCGATTTGGCAAAGAGCCATCCTGGTGCTGTAGCTTGGGATAATGCAATGAGTAAAGCACGCTTTGAATTTCGTTGGAAAGATCAATTTGCATTAAGCATTAATCCTGCACTAGCAGAAAAGTTCCATAATGAAGATTTGCCACAGGAATGTCATCTCAATTCAGAATTTTGTTCTATGTGTGGTCCAAAATTTTGTTCCATGAAAATTAGTAAGCAAATTAAAGATTTAGAAGCTAATAAGGATAAGTAATATGGCTGGTGTAGTTTTAACAATTGCCGCAACTGATAGCGGTAATGGTGCGGGTTTGACTCTAGATCTAGCAGCTATTCAAGCTAATGGCATGGCAGCAGTGGGTGCTGTTACAGCGGTAACTGCGCAAAATACTCAAAGTTGCAGTGCAATAGGTGCTGTAGAGCCAAGTCTTTTAGAGGATCAGCTAGATGCAATAACTAGTGATTATGAGATTAAGGCTATAAAGTTAGGATTAATTCCAAATAAAAAGATACTTAAAGTAATCTTACGTTTTTTGAAAAACTATAACGTTGAAAATGATATACCTGTAGTTTGGGACCCTATAGCAATAGCAACTGTTGGAACGTGCTTAAGCAAGGTTGATTTTAAAGAAAAGTTAGCAAAAATATTACCTTTAACAACAGTGTTTACTCCAAATATAAAGGAAGCTGTATATTTAAGTGATATTGAAATAGATGTTAGTTCTTTAGATAGTTATTTAGAAAGTATTGAGCAAATAAGCAAGTATTTTCAGTCTTTAGGCGCTAGGTCTGTACTTATTAAGGGCGGTCATATTAGTGATTATAAGAACTTAATGGGGCGAGATCGCTTTGATTGGGCAATTATTGATACCCTATATACAGCTGATAACGATAAACCTAAATACTTTTTAAGTTATAAAACAAATCGTAGATCTGATAAAGATTTTTCAGTACATGGTACAGGTTGCGCTTGCGCAAGTTCTATTGCTGCAATGCTTGGCTTAGGATTTGATATACCTGATGCTGTTGCTTTTGCAAAAGCATATGTTACTCAAGGTATAGAGAATGCAAAGCCTATAGGTCATGGTTTACATAATTTTAATACTGATGCATATGGATATAATATAAAGTATTTCCCTAGAATGGCTTTATCAGCAAGAGAAATTGATGATTTTAAATTTAATATTGATGATGATGGTTTTCTTGAATGTCCTGCAAAACTAGGCTTTTATGTAGTTGTTGATAGTTCAAAGTGGATTGAGCGTCTATGCAAAGCTGGTGTTAAAACTTTGCAACTTCGCATTAAAAATCCTGAAAGTCAAAAGGTACTAGAAACAGAAATTAAGAAAGCTGTTGCTTTAGGCAAAAAATACGATGCTTTAGTATTTATTGATGATTATTGGGAGCTCGCAATAAAGTATGGTGCTTATGGGGTACATTTAGGGCAGAGTGATTTAAATACTGCAAATCTTATTTCTATAAAACTTGCAGGTTTACGCTTAGGTGTTTCAACTCATGGCTATGCAGAAATTGGTAGAGCATTATTAGTTAAGCCTAGTTATATAGCACTAGGACACATATTCCCTACAGAGTCTAAAGTAATGATTTCAGCACCTCAAGGTGTAATTAGATTAAAGCGTTACGTACAGCTTTTAGCAAGTAGCTTCCCTACAGTGGCAATAGGTGGCATAAAGCTAGGTAATTTAACTAATGTATTAGCTAGTGGTGTAGGAAGCGTTGCTGTAATTACTGCAATCACACAAGCAGAGGATCCTGCTGCTAGCTGTAAGGAATGGCTTGATGCAATTGCAAAGCAGTAATCGCTATGAAAGACAATGCTCAAATTTGTTAAGCCAAGATCATATAGCTAAGTCTACAGTATTAGTTATTGGGGCAGGAGGAGTAGGATCCCCTTTGCTTTTATATTTGACTGGAGCAGGTGTAGGCAAAATTATAATTGCTGATGGTGATACTGTTAGTTTAAATAATCTTCATCGTCAGGTTTTATATCGCGAGCAAGATATAGGATTTTCAAAGGCTGAGTGCGCAAAAAGAACACTTAATTCTTTGAATAGTTGTATAGAAATAGAGATTATTAGCGATGCTTTGACCTTTAAAAATATTAGTAATATTGATCCTAGTAAATTAAATTTAATTATTGATTGTACAGATAATGCTGAAACTATGACGTTATCTAATAATTTTGCATTAAAGCATAGGTTACCTTTTATGGCTGGTTCTGCAGAAGGTTTAGAAGGTATAGCTATGTTTTTTGATTATAGCGATGCTAATTACATAAAGAATTATGGTTGCTTGAATTGTCTAGGCTACACACCTAATGTAAAAAAGAGCGTGCCATTTATTCTAGGACCTGCGGCAGGTCTTATTGGTACAACATTGGCATTAGAGGCAATAAAATTCTTAGGAGGTATGCCTACAGCTTTATATGGCAGAATCTTAAGATCACGTGATGGTTGCTTAAAAGGGTATGCTCTTAGTGCTGATGATAATTGTGCTAAGCATAAGGATTTTTGTTAATGCGTGTAAATTTAAATGATAAGTTAGTGATTACTTCTTGTAAAAATTTAAAAGATTTTTTACAGGAATTAAATTCATTACCTGATGCCTACGCCGTGGCAGTAAACGGTAAAATCATTCCAAAATCTAGTCATGAGTCTACGATAATTCATGAGGATGATGATATTGAAGTTTTTGCATTAATGGCAGGAGGTTAAAATGACAGAAGATAAATTAGTTATTGGTACAGAGGAATTTTCATCTAGATTATTTACTGGAACCGGTAAGTTTGCAAGCTCTACACTCTTAAGTGAAGCCGTACATGCGTCAGGCTCAGAACTTGTTACCATGGCTATTAAGCGTTGTGATTTTAGTAATAAGAGTGATGCAATATTACCAGCTTTAAAAAAGTTAGGTGTTAGACTGTTGCCAAACACTTCTGGAGCAAGAACAGCCAAAGAAGCTATTTTTGCAGCAAATATTGCCCGTGAAGCATTAGGAACTAACCTCATAAAAATTGAGGTTCATCCTGATCAGCGTTATTTACTTCCTGATCCTGTGGAAACATTAGTTGCTACAAAAGAATTAGCAAGTCAAGGTTATATAGTATTGCCATATTGTAATGCAGATCCAGTTCTATGCATACGTCTTGCTGAAGCTGGTGCTGCTGCGGTTATGCCTTTAGGGGCACCTATTGGTAGTAATCAAGGTTTGACTACTTTAGCTATGCTAAAAATAATTATTGCGCAAAAGCAAGTTCCTGTGGTTGTAGATGCAGGAATAGGTGCACCGTCTCAAGCAGCACAAGCAATGGAGCTTGGAGCAGATGCTGTTTTAGTTAATACTGCAATATCCGTTTCCTCAAATCCTATAGCTATGGCAAAGGCAATGAAGCTTGCTGTAGAAGCAGGGCGTATGGCACATTTAGCAGGTCTTGGTGTTGTAAGTGAAGTTGCACATGCAACTAGTCCATTAGATGCATTTTTAAAAGAAATTGGCCAGGAGTAGCAGTAATGAGTTTTTATGATGAGATTACAGCTTTAAAGATAGGTAAATTTGTACCAGAGGTCGATTCTAAAACAGAAAATGAAGTTTTAAGAGCTATTGCTAAAAGTAGAAATGATGAGCCTCTTGATTTAGGTGATTTTATGGCTTTAGTATCTCCTGCTGCCACACCTTTCATTTCAGATATGGCCGTTTTAGCACAAAAGTATACAAGACGTCGTTTTGGTAATGGTGTAAGTATGTACGTACCTTTATATCTAACCAATCTATGTACTAACAATTGTCGCTATTGTGGGTTCGCAGCTCATAATAAGTTCCCTAGAAGAGTTTTAAATGCCGATGAAACACGAATGGAGTGTGAGGCAATTAAGAAATTGGGATATGAGAACATTCTTGTAGTAACTGGTGAAAATGAACGTAAAGGTGGAATGGATTATTTTAGAGAAATGCTACCTATTGTTGCTGAATATGCATCGTATATGTCATTAGAAGTGCAACCTCTAGACACAAATGAATATGCTGAATTAAAAACTTTAGGTGTAGATGCTGTAATGGTTTATCAAGAGACATATGATCCAGATTGCTATCGAGAAAATCATTTAAGTGGTAAAAAAACAGACATGCGTTATCGTATGGAGACACCTGAAAGACTTGGTGATGCTGGCATTGATAAGGTTGGTATAGGTGCACTTTTAGGTCTTTATGAATGGAAGGCTGATACTATTGCGTTAGCTATGCATTTGCAATATATGCGTAAACATTATTGGCAAACAAGAATGAGTTTATCTTTCCCTCGTTTGAGACCTGCAGCTGGTGGTTTTCAACCTGTATCACCTGTAAATGATCTGCAAATGTTGCAATGTGTTTGTGCGTGGAGGTTATTTGATCATGAACTTGAAATTTCCATTTCTACTCGTGAAAAACCTCACTTTAGAGATGCAATTGTTCCAGTAGCAATTACTGCTATTAGTGCCGGTTCAAGCACTCAGCCTGGTGGTTATGCAGTGGATCGACATGATTTGCCACAATTTATTATTAGTGATGATCGTTCGGTTCCTGAAGTGACAGATGCTTTGCGTTTACATGGATTAGAACCTATCTTTAGAGAAACAAGAAGCTCTTTATTAGGTTAATAATAGATACAGATTCTAGAATAACAGTTGAATTAAGTTTTTGTATAATTATGTTAACATTGTTAATGTTAAGCTTAGCTTGTTATATAAGTAATTAGGCATGTTTTTAGAAATCATGCCTGTTTCTTTTACTATCATACTCGTCGAGGCTTAACTTAACATTCTTTCTCATCATAAAAACGTTGAATTTTACAGCTATGCTTTTTGGTTGTCAGATCAT
>CAZTNG010000075.1:0-10746 GCA_964615195.1 uncultured Enterobacterales bacterium | reverse complement strand
CACTTTGCTAAAGCGTATGATTATCTTGATAAAGCAGCTACGTGGAAAGAAGAGCGTGCAATTAAGCTATTAGACCAATATTACAAGATTCGAGAGGATCAAATTTTAGCAGAAAAAGGTGATCCTAAAGGAATGTATAAATATGCCGTGTGGCTACTTAATAGCGACGATTCAAAGAAACGCGAAGAAGGTGTGACTTGGGCTCGTAAGTCTGCTATAGAAGGTGACCATGAAGGTGAAGCTTTATATGCTACCATTCTATATCAAAGAAATGATTACTCTAATGCTCAAACTTGGTTTTCAAAAGCTGCTAGAGCAGGAAATAATGTTGCTGAATATTATCTAGGAATTATGAAGATTCAAGGTAAAGGATCTGTAAGAAATTCAGCTCAGGGTATTGAGTATTTAAAGAGGGCTGCATATAAGAATAATATGCTTGCCTGTTTTGAATTAGGTAGAATGTATATCAATGGTGATGCTACTGTTGCATTAGATGTTACACAAAAACAGGCTATTGATTGGATAAGCCAAGCCGCATCTCAGAATATGATAGAAGCTCAATATATTTTGGCATTTTTATATGAAAACGGTATAGGTGTGAAGCAGGATTATACTAGAGCTATGTCTTTATATAAGCTCGCGGCAGAGCATGATCATATAAAATCTAAAACGAAACTTGGTGAGCTATATATTGTTCATGGTTCAGAAAAGCAAAAGAAAGATGGCGTAGAAATTTTAAAGCAAACTATTGATCAAAATAATAGTGCAGAAGCTAAAACATTTCTTGGGTATGCTTATAATAAAGGTCTAGGTGTAAATCAAGATTTTGACCAAGCATATTATTGGTATAAGGCAGCAGCAGATGTAGATGTTGCTACGGCTCAATTTAATTTAGCTGTTATGATTGCTAATGGTCATGGTGAGAAAAAAGACTTGAAAAAAGTAACATTTTGGATTGATCAAGCCGCTCATAATGGTTTACCTGATGCAATGATGGCTTTATGCATAATGTATGAGCGTGGTATAGGTGTTCCACGTAATACTCAAAATGCCAAGTTTTGGTGTAAAAAAGCTAATGAAAATGGCAATACTAATAAAAAGGAAATAGCTGAATTATTAAGTTTTTAGTATATAGTTTTAGATTCGCTTTACGTTTATAAAAAAACAACTCTATAAAATAATATAGAGTTGTTTTTTTTGCGTTCGCAAAAGTTTTTTTTGTATAGATGAAATATAATGTGTGAATAATAGGCCTTATAGCTAGAAAGGATATTCTAGGAGCAGATTTATGAAAAAATTTATGAGCACTTTGACCTTCGCTACAATATTAGCTGGTTGTACAGTGAGTGGTCAGGTTGGAGATGGTCGAGCATTTTCAATTGTGCAAATGGAAAGTTTAACACAGACTTACTATAAGGAATTTGTTACAAATGAGAAGGTTTCAAATAACTTTAAGCAGGATTTACGTCGTACTGAATGTATGCTACGAGCTTTGACGCGTTCTGTAGATGGCGCGTATGCAGGTTTACGTACAGAATGGAATGTTGATATGCTTCGTGAATGCCGAATGAATGCGGCTTTATTGGATACGGGAACACTTATTATTAGTAATTGTGTGCCTAGCCTTATTGAAAATCAAGATCAAACAGCATATATTGTAGCGCATGCTTTTGCGCATTCCTTACTTGAACATGACAACCAGCGTGCTTCAACCTTTTTAAAAGAAAAAATGGGTCAAGATGGCTTCGAATTTAAAAAATATTTGCGCACAAAGGCTGGATATGCTGAATTTACTAGAGCTTTAGGTTTAATTGATAGTGATAATCAAATTACACCTTATACTAAAGAACAGGAACAGGCCGCTGATACCTTGGCTCTACAAATGATGGTAAAAGCAGGATTCAACCCGTCTTCAGTTTTAATATTGTGGCAAAATATGAAAAATGATCCTAGTTTACATGCCGAAAAGTACGTACAAATGCATCCTCATTCTGATGAAGACTTAATAGTATTAAGTAACGCTATTCAAAAGCTAGCACCTTTATTGCAAACTGCAAGAAATGATTATGGAAGGTTTCCTCAATGCCAATAGTGTTTCGTAAGGCTGATGCTGATGATATTTCAAAAATAGCTCGACTTCAAAAAGAGTCACAGTCTAAGGTTGAATTTAAGGATTTTACATCTGACGAACAAATGGAGTATTTACTTTCTATTAAAGAGCTTTATATTGTTTGGGTTAATCGTATATTAAGTTCAGGTGCCGGAGCTTACAATACCTATCTAGCTTGTGATTCTATTGATAATACAATTGTTGGTTTTATTGGTTATCAGGTATTTGAGAATAAGGGATATATACGATCTTTATATATAAATCCTAATTATCTACGTCAAGGAATTGGTTCAAAATTATTAGCTAAAGCGTTTGCTTATTTTGATTCTCGGGAAATTACAGTGGTGCGTCTTGAGGTATTAGAAAATAATGCAAGAGCACAAGCTTTTTATACTGCTCAAGGATTTAAATTTGTTAATTTTTATTTTCCTAAAGAATTAGGTGGTAGTGCTAACGCCATATTTTCTGGCAAATATCATGTGCTAGGTATGGAACGCAAGCAAATTAACTAGTATTGAGCTTAGAGCTATGATTAATTCTTTACAATTACAGCTCTTTCAAGCATAATCAATAAGGTTTTATAGTAATAACTGACTACAAAAATGTAGTCCTAATATAAAGGAATAACAATGGAATTCAAAACTACAGAAGATAAGGTGTGCTACGGCATTGGTACTCAGGTTGGTGATCAGCTTAAGAACAGCTCTTTCCCTGGCTTTAATGTTGAAGCAGTACTTGTAGGTATTAAGGATTCATTAGCTGGTAAGCTAGCTCTTCCTCAGAATGAAATTATGGAAGCTTTTAACGAATTAAATGCTCGTCTTTCTAAGGAACAGGCTGCTTTATCTGCTGAAGCTGCTGAAAAATCAGCTACTTATTTAGCTGCTAATGCAAAGAAAGAAGGCGTTGTCGTAACTGATTCAGGTCTTCAGTATGAAATTTTAACTGAAGGTAATGGTGCAAAGCCTGGTCCTGATAGTGTTGTTAGTGTTCATTATCACGGTTATTTAGTTGACGGTACTGTTTTTGATTCTTCAGTACAGCGTGGTCAGCCAGTAGAATTTGGCGTAAACCAAGTTATCAAGGGTTGGGTTGAAGGTTTACAGCTTATGAATGAAGGTTCTAAGTATAAGCTTACTATTCCAGCAGATCTTGCTTATGGTGATCAAGGCGCTGGTTCTATCCCTCCTAAGAGTGCTTTAGTATTTGAAGTTGAGCTTCTTAAGATCGTTAAGTAATTATTAAAAGAAGGCAAAAATGTCAGATATAAAAATTGCTGTAGCTGGAGTTAATGGTCGCATGGGTCATTGCTTAGTACAGGGTGTTAGTGCAGAAGGTTCAGGCTGTGTGCTTGTAGCTGCAACAGAACATCCTGCATCAACAGTTTTAGGCTGTGATGCAGGTGAATTATGTGGCGTTGGTAAAAATGGTGTGGTTGTAGTTGATAGCTTAGAAAAGGCTGCAGACTTCGATGTGCTCATTGATTTTACTCGCCCTGCATCATCCATTGTTAATATGCAAGAATGCATAAAGCGTGGAGCTAAACTTGTACTTGGTACTACAGGTTTTACAGCTGAAGAAAAGCAGATTATTGCTGATACAGCAACTAAAATTCCTGTAGTTTTTGCGTCAAATTTTAGTATAGGCGTTAATTTAGTTTTTAAGCTTTTGGAAACTGCTACTAAGGTTATGGGTGATTATGCTGATATTGAAATAATTGAAGCTCATCATCGTCATAAAGTTGATGCTCCTTCTGGAACAGCTTTAAGTCTAGGTGAGGTTGTTGCCTCAACTATGGGTAAAAACCTTGATGATATTGCGGTTAAATCTCGTGATGGCATCATTGGTGAAAGAAAGCCTGGTACTATTGGTTTTTCAACTATAAGAGCCGCTGATATTGTTGGTGAACACACTGTTATGTTTGCAGATATTGGTGAACGTGTTGAAATTACTCATAAGGCATCAAGCAGAATGACATTTGCAAACGGCGCTGTTCGTGCAGCAAAGTGGCTAGCAACAAAGCCTGCTAAGCTTTATAACATGCAAGATGTACTTAATTTAGACTAATTTTTAGTAAAAATTTGTACACTTAAAATAAGCTAAATATTTATTGGAAAGCCCATCTATGGATAATAGGTGGGTTTTTATTTTAATAGCCTTAAGCTTTATACTAAAGTTGAGTTATTAGAGTTTTTTCTTGTATATTAAAAAAAGGCAGTAGCTAAGCTACTGCCAATATATTTGTTACTTTATAGTTTTTGGATTATTTTTTAAGCATCTAAAGCGTGTCCAAGATCCTCAAGAATATCATCAATATGCTCTGTTCCTATAGATAGTCTAATAGTATTAGGCTTTATGTTGTGTTCTAAAAGTTCTTTAGGTGATAATTGAGAATGCGTGGTACTTGCTGGGTGTATAGCTAACGATTTTGAGTCGCCAACATTTGCTAATAAAGAAAATAATCTAAGATTATCAATAACCTTACGTGCTTCATCTACTCCTCCTACTACCTCAAAAGTGAATATTGAACCTGCTCCATTAGGGAAGTACTTTTTATAAAGAGCTAATTGCTCAATATTACTAGAGACTGATGGGTGGTTTACTTTTACAACTTTTGGGTGGGAGTTTAAGAAATTAACCACTTTGATTGAATTCTCAATATGACGTTCAAGTCGTAATGATAATGTTTCTAATCCCTGCAAAAATAGAAATGCATGAAATGGAGATAATGTTGCTCCTGTATTACGTAAAAAGATAGCTCTAGCTTTAACAATAAAAGCTGCTTTGCCTGCAAGTTCGCTAAATACTGCACCATGGTATGCTGGATTAGGTTTAGTTATTGAAGGATATTTATCTGATGATGTCCAATCAAAATTTCCAGAATCAATAATCACTCCACCTAGTGCTGTGCCATGACCACCAATAAATTTAGTGGCTGAATGTACAACTATATCTGCACCGTGTTCTATTGGTCTAAATACAGATGGAGGTGTGAAGGTACTATCAATAATAAGTGGAATGTGGTGTTTATGGGCAATTTCTGCAAGTTTATCAATATCAGCGATGTCTGAATTTGGATTACCTAAAGTTTCTGCATATAAAGCACGTGTGTTTTCATCAATAGCATTTTCAATTGCGGTAAAATTTGCAGGATCTATGAATTTTGTTGTAATACCATAATTAGGTAAGGTATGAGCTAAGAGATTGAAAGTGCCACCATAAATGTTAGAGGTACTAACAATGTTGTTTCCACCTGAGGCAACTGTAAGTATTGCATAGGTAATTGCTGCAAGACCTGAAGCTGTGGCAAGAGCTGCAATTCCGCCTTCAAGTGCAGCTACTCTTTGTTCAAAAGCATCAACTGTTGGATTTGTTAAGCGTCCATAGATGTTACCAGGATCTTTTAGTGCAAATCGGTCTGCTGCGTGTTGTGAATCATCAAATACATAAGATGATGTTAAATAAATAGGTACTGCACGCGCACCTGTCGCTGAATCAGGTTTTTCCTGGCCTGCATGAAGTTGAAGTGTTTCAAATCTATATGACATAATTAAGAGTCCTAAAAATAAATAAAAAAGAATTAGTTAAAAGTTAGTTAAACTGTAGCTTCACATTCGTAAATATTTTTGATAATTTGTCATACTCGGTTACCTTTAAATGTTTACCTACTAAATAGATAGGAATTGTAATAAATATAGCAGAAGAGTTTTTGTTTGACAATAAGTTTTGTAAAAATTATTTGATAATAAATTTATATGTTGTGAAAAGTATTTGCCAATAGCATGGGGAAAATTGTGGTTTTACTCTTTTAATAGTTATTAGAAAGGGTATGTATTGTATGCTTATTTTATTTTTAAAATATGATGTTTACTATAAATTAAAGGTCTCATGTTCATACTACCTGTATTAAAAAATGAGAACCTCTAGATTGAATTTATTTTTCTTTAGGACAATTCTGTTTTATTGGAGGAATAGATGTTAAGAGCTCTTCGTATTTACAGGAACTTATATCACCAAAAGATGCAAGATCTTTAATGGTTATATTGTCCACTACATTTAAAATTGCTACGGATAACAGTTTCCAAAATTTTAAAGATGCGCAGTTTTGCTGGCGCGAGCAACCATTCTCATTTCTCTCTAGGCATGGAATTGGGGCTAGATCTCCTTCTGTGAGTCGTAAAATCATGCCAATAGTTATTTCATTAGCTTTTTTTGCAAGTTCGTAACCTCCGAGAGTGCCACGAGTAGCTTTTATTAATCCACCTCTACGCATTATTGAAAATATTTGTTCTGCATATTTTTCAGAAATATCTTGATTAATAGCTAATTCTCGTAACCTTATTGGTCCTTTATCACTATGATTGTAAAGTTCTGTTATTAATCTAATAGCATACCTGCCTTTAGTAGAAAATTTCATAATAGTTATTATCCATGATAAAATATACGCTAAGTATTCTAGCATTTTTAGATATAGATAACGTAATTAATAATTTAAACTTTTATAAAAAATAATATTTAACGTAATGTTATATGAAATATTATGAAAAATAATAGCTATATTGAATACGCCCTAAAATTAAGTGTTATTGCGCAAATTTATAAGTTATTTTTGTAATGTTTTAAAAATGAATTCAATTTTATGGCACAATACACAATTATGATTGTAGTTTTATTGGATGTCATAAAATGCGAAAGCTTTCAAAAGTTTCAACAGCTATTATTAAGGTTTTGTTGGAACAAGATTTTAAAAGAGATTTGAGCTCTATTTTGCCTGAACAATTCTTGAGTTGGGGAGAAAAGAAGAAAGCAACTTATATAGCAGGTCGCAGTGCTTTATATTCTCTTGTAGAGAAGTTTTATGGAAAAGTTTATAAGGATCCTCTTTTAATAGCTCCTTATGGTAAACCTTATTTTGCTGATGATTTTTTTAAATTTAGTATTACTCATTCAAGTTCTGTTTTGTATTTAATGATTTCGCCACATGATGTGGGTATCGATGTTGAAGAGATAAAACCTAGAAAAAATTATGATGAAATAAAAGAGAGAATTTTTAACAGTGACGAAAAATATTTTTTAAGTCAAGAACCTGAAAATGAGTTGCGTAAGTTTTATTGGCTTTGGACAATTAAAGAGACTCTAGTTAAAACCACAGGAAGGGGATTAGTTGGTTTTCATGAACTAAAAATGCAGCCTTCAATTAATTTAGTAAATCATAAAGACTTAAATGGACATTGTTATACCTATGATTTGGGGAAGCATGTGATGTCATTTTATATTCCTAATGCTGTTAATGTAGATGATGTTACATTTTGGGAATATGACGGGAAATTAGATGAATTTTTTACTAGAGATGAGCTTTGTTCATGTAATTTTGTTGATGTTTTGCCTTAGTTATTGCGATAAATAAGTATTGTGAACTAAATAATGTATATTTTTTAGAATTACCAATTTGAATCCTAGCTTTTAAAACTCTAAGTATTTAACAGTAGAGTTTTAAAATTTACTTAAAAGGACAATGAATTGAGATTAATTCTTCTATAGTATTATGTAAGCAGGTAACCTGATTAGTATCTGCTGCTTTATAATACACCTCTTTACCCTCTCGACGGCTTGTTATTAATCCTAGGCTTTTTAAGAGTCTAAGATGGTGTGATGCGGCTGGACTTGTCATATTAACCATAGCAGCAATATTTATAACACATTCTTCGCAATGACATAGTACCCAAAATATACGTAATCTACTCAAGTCTCCCAATAAATTAAATACTTCTGAAACTTTTTCAAAATCATTATTATTGAGAATTTCTTGGTAATGTGACTCGTTTGCTACGCCGTGGTCATGCGGTAACGTTTCATTCATACTCAATTCTTCCATTAAATATGTTTTTAATAGTTCTTGTAATTATAGCACACCTCTTGCTAAAGAATATGTGATTTGTTACTATATAATTAAACGATTAAACATGTGTTTAATTGAACAAATACTATAGATTGGAGATTATGCTTTATGAAAAAATCTTATAAGATTGAAGTGGATTGCGCAAATTGTGCAAACATAATAGAAGATTTAGCCTCTAAGATTGATGGAGTAAAAAGTGTAGCAGTAAACTTTATTCTTCAAAAAATGACTGTTGAGTTTATAGATGGAGCTGAACCAAAGCTTGTAATTAAAGATGTTTTGAAAGCAGGGAAAAAAGTTGAACCAGATTTTGAAATATTGGGCTAAGTATTTTTAGGTGTTAAAAGCTTTCTAGCTTATACAATAATTTTGAGGCACAAATGAATCGTAAACAAAAAAAAGTGTTATTTCGCATAATTATTTCAGCCATCTTGTTATTAGCTGTAGAGGTTGTTTTCAATGGACGTGTCTCAAAATGGTCTTTGTTTGCTTTGTATTTACTCCCTTATCTAATTATAGGTTATGATATTCTGTTAAAAGCTCTTAATGGCATAATGAATAGAAGGGTTTTTGATGAAAATTTTTTAATGGCTGTAGCGACATTAGGAGCAATAGCTTTAGCTCTTTGGCAAGGTGGAGATTATGTAGAAGCTATAGCTGTTATGTTGTTTTACCAAGTAGGCGAGCTTTTCCAAAGCTATGCTGTTGGTAAAAGTAGGCAAAGTATAAGTTCTCTTATGGATATACGTCCTGATTATGCCAATCTTGAAAATAATGGTACGCTAGTCAAAATTGATCCAGATGAAGTAGCCGTGGGGGCAGTTATTATAGTCAATCCTGGTGAAAAGGTGCCAATTGATGGCGTGGTAATTCAAGGTTCTTCAACGTTGAATACAGTAGCTTTGACTGGTGAAAGTATGCCAAGAGATGTTGTTGTTGGTAATGATATTCAGAGCGGTTGTATAAACTTAACCAGTCCTTTAAAAGTAAAAACAACAAAGATTTTTGGGGAATCAACTGTTTCAAAAATTCTAGAATTAGTTGAAAATGCGAGTTCTAGAAAATCTAAATCTGAAGCGTTTATTAGTAAGTTTGCTCGAGTATATACCCCTTTCGTTTGTTATAGTGCTCTAGCTTTAGCTATTATCCCTCCTTTGTTTTGTATATTAGCTAATATGGATCCTAATTGGAGTAATTGGATATATAGATCATTAATATTTTTGATTATTAGTTGTCCATGCGCTTTAGTTGTGAGTGTTCCTTTGAGTTTTTTTGCTGGATTAGGTGGCGCAAGTCGTAAAGGTATTTTAATTAAAGGTTCTAATTTTATAGAAACTTTAGCTAAAACAAAATATGTGGTTTTTGATAAAACAGGGACGCTAACAAAGGGGATTTTTGAGGTTAATGCCATTCACCATCATCTTATAGATGATTCTCAAATTATCGAATATGCTGCTTTAGCTGAAAGTGCTTCTTCTCATCCAATCAGTAAAAGTATTCAGCAAGCATATGGTAAGTCGATTGATAGAAATAGAGTAGATGACATAAAGGAAATAAGTGGCCATGGTATAACAGCAATGGTAGATGGAATTAGTGTGGCATTGGGTAATTCAAAACTAATGGATAAACTTAATATTTTATATAAAGATTGTCATAAATTAGGTACGATTATTCATATGGCAATAAATGGGGTTTATGCAGGGCATATTGTTATTGCTGACGCAATAAAGCTATCATCTCAAAATGTTGTGTCTGAGTTAAAAAATGTTGGTATTAAAAATGTTGTAATGCTAACGGGTGATGCCAAAAATGTTGCAGTTGAAGTGGCTAATAAACTTGGTGTAGATAAGGTATATAGTGAATTATTACCAATAGATAAGGTTAATATCGTTGAAACTTTGATAAATCAAAAAAATAAAAATGAAATGCTTGCTTTTGTTGGAGATGGAATTAATGATGCTCCGGTATTGTCACGAGCTGATGTTGGTATTGCAATGGGGCAAATGGGGTCTGATGCGGCAATTGAAGCTGCTGATGTTGTAATTATTGATGATGACCCTATTAAGGTAGCAAAGGCAATAAAAATATCTAGAAAATGCTTAGCAATTGTTCATGAAAATATATGGTTTGCTCTAAGTGTAAAAATATTGTGTTTAATTCTAGGAGCTTGCGGTTTTGCTAATATGTGGTTAGCTGTTTTTGCTGATGTAGGTGTTACAGTTATTGCTATTTTAAATGCAATAAGAGCTTTGTTTGTTAATAAATTATAAGTATTGCATAGGTAAATAATAGCCTCAAACAATATTATAGTTTTTATTTTATGTTAGATTATAAGTATTTTAAGATAATTTGATATAACGGTTGAAGACTTTAAATAAAATCAAAAGAGTGAGTCGATGTTAAGTGAATGACATGCTTTACTTTTATTTATTCTTGGAAAGCTCGGTTTCTTGTATATTTATAAGGTATACTATAATAGGTTGTATTAGTTTGTATATGTATGGTGTATTTCTGTATGTAATTTAGATATTAGTATATCATTATATTGATAACTTGATTTCTATTGATAATTTATTAGAAGATAGTTTTGTTTGTATTTATTAGGGCTTTATTATGGCAAATTTCAATTATATTAATAGAAACAACGAAGATTTTTTTAAATCTATTAAGGAATTTTATATTGATAAAACTAATTTAATAACCTTTACAAACGATAATTTGTCCTCTAATGATAAAT
>CAZTNG010000074.1:0-10979 GCA_964615195.1 uncultured Enterobacterales bacterium | reverse complement strand
ATTATAACTTTTTATGACACTAATTTGAATGATTCTTTCTCTGAATTTAAGTAAAATTTAAACGATAAAATTGTTCAAATATATTTTTATAAACTTAACTCTATAGATTATTTTTTTAGCTATAATACGCATGTTTATTTAAGGACTTATTATGGCAATTTTATTTATTTTTTTATCTTCGATTGTATGCATTTATTTCAATACATGTTATCCAGCAGATCCAACCGGCGGCACAAAATTACCATATAATTTATATATAGATGCTATAACTGAATCACCAGAATATGATGAAGATCTTGACTATATAAAACTTCAAAGTACTAATATTAAATCAAAAATTTCACAAATAGAATATAAAGGTTTTATTGACAAAGTTATTGTAAAAAAATCCCTTTACAGAATGTATCTTTATAAAGATTCAAATCTAATTCAAACCTTTTTAATTGCTCTTGGTAAAAATCCGAAAGGTCCAAAAACAATGGAAGGCGACAAAAAAACCCCAGAAGGAACGTACACACTCGATTACATAAAAAGAAATACTAAATATTATAAAGCATTCCACATTTCATACCCTAATGTGAGTGATATAAAAAAAGCAAAATCTTTAGGCATAAAACCCGGAAGTATGATAATGATTCACGGCCAACCAAGTTCTAGAGGAGGGAATGATGATACTACCCCAGGTATACAATCATCAAATTGGACAAATGGCTGCATCGCACTAATGAACTATGACATGGATAAATTTGTAGAATTAGTTGATCCAGGCACTGAAATTATAATTGAACCGTAAAACATAGTCTCTATTACTACAATAAAATAATAATAGAGATCTATTATTTTTAATCTAATTCATAATCTACAGGAAGCCATTCAACAGCAATAAATGAATCCTCACCTTTAAGATCTCTTGAAAGTAACAATACAGCAAATACCTTGTCCGTAGGAGCTGGTTCTGAGTTAGAATCATTTAAATAGGCAAAGACTACTTCAACATAATCACTATCTAAATTATCTGGAATATCATCGTATCGTTCTGCCCAATTATAAGATGGAGGATAGACTACTGCTTGGTAGCATAATTCCTTTTCGCCCATCATATTATATTCATCAATATCTTCGATATTTATATTATCATTTTCCCGAGCTACAGGGACCAACTCAGCTAAAATCTCATGTCCCTTCTCTACTATTTCATTTATTTGAGAATCATCCAACTCAACAATTTCAGAATCATATAAATTACTACACATAATTAAACCTCAATAAAAAAGCATCTAACTTATTGAATTTGGAAAGATGCTTTTTGTAAAACAATGTAGACTATTTCTTTCTACCTGCTGATACAACTACAATTTTATCACTACCAGTATCTCTCATAAAAGCATACGGCTTGTCGCTAATTTTCTTATGCGCACCCATAGCTACCGCAGGATGGTGCAATCGGAAGTTATTTAATTTAGACCAATGCTCAACTAAACTTCTATTGTCAACTTTATCCAAATCATTCCAATTCATGTCTGATCTAACAGATTGGTCCAAAACTCCACCATCTTTCATTAATTGACGGCCTGATTCATCACCATAATATATTTGAACTTGACCTGGTAACATTAAGAAACTATTAGCTGCTCTTTTTTGCAAATTAAAGTCTTCATAATCAGCAAAAAACATTTTTGTATCATGAGAAGAAATATATGATAACACATTTACACCTTTCTCCTTAACAACACTAGCATACTTAGCATATGTTGCATCCGCATTCTTCATACACTGAGCATTAGTTGTTGATTCTTGTTGGTAATCGAAATTAATCAAACTATCAAAACCATAATCATACCAAAAGTCTCTAGAAACACCTTGAGCATAAACTTCACCCACTGTAAAAAATGGCAAATCATCCAATTTTTTATTTGGATTCTCTTGTTTCCATTCCTTTAGTGCAATAACGGCACTATCCTTTAATTGCTTCCATGCATAAGGATCAACATGCTTTACAGTATCACACCTAAACCCGTCAACACCAAAATTCCTAACATAGTATGTATGCCAATTAACCAAATAATCCACAACGCTTGCATTTTCTAACTCAACTGCTCTTGTATCTTTCTTATTTTTTAAGAATACAGGCAAATGAACAGCCTTACGGGACTCAGTTTTAAAATCAGGTAAGCCACCAACTAAACCAGTAACTTCATCTACACCTGGCTCATCATATCCAGGAAGGCCTGCTCTAGTCCAGTCTGGCCCCCACCAATTTTTCCATGCTTTAGTTTTATAATTAATCGCACCATTTACGCTACCCCAAGTCCCATATAATCCTCTTGGCTTAAAATCTGACCAATCACTTGGTAAAGAAGAAGGATTATTTGCTAACTCTTCTAAACCAAAATCTTGTAAATCTTTAAGTGTTGCATAACCTGGGTGGTTAATAACCACATCAACTAAAACCCTAATTCCTCTTTTATGAGCTTCATCTATAAATCTCTGAAAATCAGCATCTGTTCCTAAATTCTTATCAATTTTTGTAAAGTCTGCAGCCCAATAGCCATGATATGCATAAAAAGGAAACGATCCCTCAGAACCACCACCGATAAAACCATGTACTTGCTCAACAATAGGCGTTACCCAAATTGCATTAATTCCTAAATTTTGCAAGTAATCCAATTTTTTCACAATTCCTGTAAAATCACCACCATGCCAAGTGCCAACTTCATCTTTCCCATCACTTTTTCTGCCATAAGAATGATCGTTAGAAGTGTCACCATTGTTAAATCTGTCGGTTAACATAAAATAAACATTTGCATTGTCCCAACTAAAAGGTGCATTAGTAAAGTTTTTTGCTTCTTCTAATAAAAGGATGCCTTCACTATCAATACTTGGAGTCATAGTTACTTTACCGTTTCGAACAGTGGTAGTCTGCCCTGAATAAGCATCTCTAACAACCATTCCATTTTTCCATGCTTTTGATACCGAAACAGTAATTGGTTTACCATCCCATTCATCACATGGGATTGCAGGAGGTTGACGCTTAACGGAAACCTTTTTTGTAGATTTTAATATTTTTACTGTAGGAACATCTTTTGTATAATCTAAGGTAAACTTATATGATCCCTTCAACATTACATTTAGAATAAATTTCCCTGTTGCACAATTAGTCATTTCTATATTGGTCCCAAAGGAAATTTTAGTGTCCACAGATGGACCAAATAAAGAACCACATGTAGAATCACTATCAGCTAAGACAAAAAAATGCTCACCCTTTTCTAAATCAACTAAAGCAGTGTAAATGTTATTCTTCTTATCTAGTTTAAATTGATTTTCAGCATTTTGGCTTAAGCCATCTACTTTAATAAATATTGATTTTGATAATTTCCCAACTAAAGGCGATTCATCTTTTTGTGCATTTACTACAGATGTAGCGTTTTGTTTTACAGAATCACTATTACTATTACAAGCACATAGTGAAAGTAAAATAGTTCCGGCAATAACAGAAAAAGCAAAATTTTTCATAAAATTTCCCACGATTAATATAATTAACTATTACCAATGACAATCTTAGTGATTGTACTAAATTCATTCCCTAAAATACGGTACCAAGTACTAAACTCAAAATTAGAGCATATAATACTGACACTATCAAAATATTCAATAGATTGGACTTTTAAAACCTCTCAATTACACCATATTATCTTCAATAACTTTGCATTCCCGACTAGCTGAACAATCATCGATTTTTGAAGCAAGCGAAGTACTGATACTAAAATCAAAAAATTTATTTGCTTGACTAACATGGCACAAAACCAATTTTTACAAAAGATCAATTTATTTAAGATTCGGTATATTTATTGCAAAAACTCTTAATTTATCAATTAACTTTGTTGATGTATTCGAAACTAAAACGAATTTTGAAGGTGAAAAACCTAAAAAAGTTCCACACTCAAGTCATAGCATAACTAACATTTGCACTTTTTGATGCAATCAAAATTACTGAACCATTAACAAGCAATTTGCAAGCTTCTCTCAAGAGAACTTAATAATTCATAGATAGTACCAATGCAAACTGTCAAAATAACTGATTATAAATAATAATAACTATATAAAAACAAATTATTTAATAGAAAGATACAAAAGTGTGAAACAAATTGTAAAAGAATAAAACGGAGCCGAAGCTCCGTCAAAATTTATAGTCTGCTAATAATAGGTGCATCCTCAATCTGCAATTCTGCAGGAGGCCAACATTCCAATCTCATTCCAAGAGATAAACCTTCTCTTGCTAAAACATCCTTAATTTCGGTAAGCGACTTCTTACCAAGATTAGGTGTCTTTAAAAGTTCAACTTCAGTTTTCTGAACTAAATCACCAATATATTTAATTCTTTCAGCTTTTAAGCAATTAGCTGATCTAACTGTTAATTCCAAGTCTTCAACAGGCTTCATTAACTTTGGATCAATCTTAGGCTCTTCAACAATTGGAGCTTCCAATTCTGCAACAGAATGAATGTCAATAAATGAATCCAACTGTTCGTGAAAAATTGTAGCTGCACATTTTAATGCATCAGAAGGTGAAATAGTACCATCAGTTTCGAGATTAATGACTAAACGTTCAAGATCATCACGATCATTCAATTGAGAAATTTTTTCTATTGAATATGCTACATTAACAACAGGGCTATAAGTTGCATCAACCATCAATCTTCCAACGAAACGCTCTTCATTTTCTTGATGTGAACGCATAGCTGCCCTATCAAATCCTCTACCGCGATTTACATGCAATTTCATGATAAAAGGAACACGACTAGTAATGTGGCAAATAACTAAATCTGGATTTAATATTTCGGTTCCTTCTGGGCAAATAATATCGCCTGCAGTAATAGGACCAACATAATCCATTTTACATTCACGACCAGTAGTACTTAAGCACGATTCATCATTAACACGTAGCTCTAACACTGAATCAGAAACTGTCTGATTTACAATAGAAACAGCAACTTTTTTTAAATTCAACAAAAGAATTAAAATATCTTCCTGAAGACCTTCTTTAGTTGAATATTCGTGAACAACGCCATCAATTTCACATGAATGAATTGCACATCCAGGCATAGACGACAAAAGAATACGACGTAATGCATTACCTAAAGTAAGACCAAATTCAGGTTCGAAAGGTTCAAGCTTAATAATTGACTGAGTCTTGGAAAGAACTTCAATATTAGCTTCCTGAGGTCTAAAATAATCTGTAACAAAGTCCAAGGTAGAATCCTCTAGTTTGACTGAGTAAAAACAGTCTAGATAGACTTAAAAATAGATGCAAATTGACACATCTAAAAAGATCTGCCAATTATATATATACTACTCTATAAAGTCAAGTTAAATAGACACAAAAGCCCCAACCTTAGTTGGGGCTTCAAATATCTAAAACTACTGAGCTTCAACTGCAGTATTTTCAGCTTCAACCTTAAGGTCTACGAGTTGTACGTAAGCCATTTGGGTCATATCGCCAGGTCTTAAACCGCACTTAAGAATGCGTGTATAACCACCATTACGCTCTAGACAACGTTTACCAATATCGTTAAATAACTTGGTAACAATATCTCTATTACGAGTACGCGCAAAAACTAAACGACGATTTGCTACACTATCAACCTTAGCAATTGTAATTAAGCGTTCTGCAACGCGACGCAATTCTTTAGCCTTAGGTAAGGTAGTCTTTATTGTTTCGTGATCAAATAAAGCTACTGCTAAAGAACGGAACAGTGCAGCACGACTGCTGCTATTACGGTTTAACTGACGACCGCTCATACGATGACGCATGATACTATCCTTCTAAAAAAAGTTATGACTTAAGCCTTTGCAGAAAAATCTGCAGGAGGCCAATTCTCAAGACGCATACCTAATGAAAGGCCCCTTTGAGCTAAAACATCCTTTATTTCGTTTAAAGACTTACGTCCTAAATTAGGAGTTTTTAATAGCTCAACTTCTGTCTTTTGAACTAAATCACCAATGTATTGTATGGTTTCTGCCTTCAAACAGTTTGCAGATCGAACAGTAAGCTCCAAATCATCAACAGGTCTTAACAATATAGGATCCGGTGCTGGAATTTGTGCTTGTTCAACTGGTGTTGCTGTCTTAACGGCATCTAAATCTACAAAAGAATATAGTTGTTCGCGTAGAACGTTTGCTCCTTGACGAATGGCTTCTTCTGGATCAATAACACCATTAGTCTCAATATCAATAACTAACTTGTCCAAATCAGTTCTCTGCTCAACACGAGCTGATTCAACTTCATAGGACAAATAGCGAATTGGACTAAATGATGCATCAATTAAAATGAGACCATTACCAAGATTTTCATCAACGCGTTTCGGAGAATTTGCAGGAACATATCCTCTGCCTCTAGAAATCCCAATAGTCATACTAATTTCTGACTTAGCGGAATTCAAATGACAAATAATGTGCTCAGGATTCTTTATTTCAACGCATTCTGGACAAACAATATCATTCGCTGTTACAGGGCCCGTGCCAGATTTTGCCAAAGTGACTTCAATATCATCAATGGCACTATCCTTAATGTCTACTGCCACTCCTTTTAGGTTAAGAAGAACTTCAAGAATCTCTTCTTGAATATCACTCTTAACACTATGTTCATATGCAACTCCATCAATTTTTACATGAGTGATTGCACAACCAGGAAGAGACAGAAGAAGGCAACGGCGTAAAGCCTGACCTAATGTATTCCCAAAACCGCGTTCCAATGGTTCTAAAGTAACCCTTGCACGATTTGGTGAAGACAAATCTATTACAACCTGCTTTGGTTTTAAAAAGTCTGTTACAGAGCCCAAAATTATACCCTCTTTGCGAGACTAAATTACTTAGAGTAAAGTTCGACGATAAGCTGTTCTTTAATGTCAGCAGGTAATTCAGAACGTTCTGGCTTGTTCTTAAATGTACCACTCATCTTATCTACATCTACTTCAATCCAATTTGCTTTTTCACGTGAATTTGCTAAGTCTAAAGCTGTCTTTATACGGCTTTGATTTTTAGCTTTTTCACGAACAGCAACAACGTCTTCAGGACTAACCTGGAAAGAAGGTATATTAACAACCTTTCCATTAACAGTAATAGCCTTATGACTAACAAGCTGTCTTGACTCTGCACGAGTAGAACCGAAGCCCATACGATAAACTACGTTATCTAAACGACCTTCAAGCAACTGCAACAGATTTTCACCTGTATTGCCATTTAAGCTTGCTGCATTCTTATAATAATTGCGGAACTGACGTTCTAAAACGCCATAAATTCTACGAACTTTTTGCTTTTCACGTAACTGAACACCATATTCAGATGCACGTGGCTTATTAGCACCATGCTGACCAGGTAAAGTGTCTTTCTTTTTACACTTGTGATCAAATGTGCTGATCCCAGACTTTAAAAACAAGTCACAACCTTCGCGGCGGCTTAGTTTTAATGATGGTCCAATATATCTTGCCATTTATCTTTCTCCAATTTACCTAGAAGCTACTAAACGCGACGCTTCTTAGGTGGGCGGCAGCCATTGTGTGGAATAGGGGTAACGTCTGTAATGTTGGTAATTTTATAACCAATACCATTAAGAGCACGAATAGAAGATTCACGTCCAGGACCTGGGCCCTTAACCATAACTTCAAGATTCTTTACGCCGAATTCCTTCGCAGCTTCACCTGCACGTTCTGCTGCTACTTGAGCAGCATAAGGAGTAGACTTACGTGAACCACGAAAACCTGAACCACCTGCAGTAGCCCATGAAAGAGCGTTACCTTGGCGATCAGTAATGGTCACTATTGTATTGTTAAAAGAAGCGTGAACGTGTGCGATACCATCAGCGATCTGCTTCTTTACACGCTTACGATTGCGTGTATTGTTTGATTGAGCTGTCTTAACCATGATTGATATCCTTGCTTACTTCTTAATAGCCTTGCGCGGACCCTTACGAGTACGAGCATTGGTCTTTGTACGCTGACCGCGAACAGGCAAGCCCTTGCGGTGACGCAAGCCACGATAACAACCTAAATCCATTAGACGCTTAATATTCATTGAAATTTCACGACGCAAATCACCTTCAACAGTGTGTTTCGCTACTTGTTCACGAATTTTGTCTAAAACAGATTCATCCAAATCTTTAAATTTAACATCCTGAGCGATACCAGCATCTTCACAAATCTGCTTTGCAACAGTTGAACCAATCCCAAAGATTGACTGTAAAGCAATAACTGCGTGCTTATTATCAGGAACGTTAATACCAGCAATACGGGCCACTATAAACTCCTAAAGAAAAAAATTTAAAAAATAGCCTCCGCAAAGCCCGTTAGGATACGCGGGGGCTGTATAGTGCACATTAAAAACTGCAAGTCTGTAATATACAGATCTTGCAGAATTTTTGCAATAGAAAAATTAATTTATTTAATAAATTAACCTTGACGTTGCTTGTGTTTTGGATCTGTACAGATCACACGAACAACTCCGCCACGCTTAATAATCTTGCAATGACGACACATCTTTTTAACTGAAGCACCAACTTTCATGATTTTACTCCTGTTGATGAATGACCTAACGGCCAAAATTAATTAAATTTGCCTTTTTCAGTGCATCACCATACTGGTATGAAGCCATATGACTTTGCAACTGAGCAATAAAGTCCATTATAACCACAACTATAATAAGTAGTGAAGTACCACCAAAATAGAACTGCACGTTAAACCAAGTCATTAAAAGCTGAGGAACTAAACATACGAAAACCATATATAAAGAACCTGCTAATGTTAACCTAGTCATAACCTTATCAATATGTTTAGCAGTCTGTTCACCAGGACGAATACCAGAAATAAAAGCACCACCTTTCTTCAAATTCTCTGCTATTTCACGTGGATTGAAAACCATCGCAGAATAGAAGAAACAGAAGAAAATTATCGCTACAGCATACAAAATTTCATATAGCGGTTGTCCAGGCTGTAAGAACATAGATATTTCTTGCAACACATTTGCAACCGGACCAGTACCTTTTCCAAACCATGCAGCAATAGTACCAGGAAATAAAATGATACTTGATGCAAAAATTGCTGGAATAACACCGGACATATTTAATTTTAATGGCAAATGGCTTGATGGTGGATTATAAGTCCTATTTCCATTCTGACGCTTTGCGTAGTTGATTGCTATTCTTCTTTGACCGCGTTCTACGAACACAACAAAGTAAGTTACAGCAGCAACAACAAGTGCAACAATGATAAGACCAATTGCGTTGAGTTCACCTTGTCTTGTCTGTTCTAATGTTGAAGCAATTGCATGAGGTAAACCTGCTACGATACCAGCAAAAATTAGTAAAGAAATACCATTACCAATACCGCGTTCGGTTATTTGTTCACCTAACCACATTAAAAACATGGTGCCTGTGGTTAAACTTATTGTAGCAACCACAATGAACTGCCAACCTTGATTAGCTTCATCAACTAACCCAGGAATCATATTTGGCAAACCATACGCAATTCCAGAAGCTTGTAACAAACCAAGTATAAGAGTACCATAACGAGTATACTTAGTAATGGTTCGTCTTCCAGACTCCCCTTCTTTCTTTAATTCAGCCAATGTCGGATTAATTACTGACATCAGCTGTATTATAATAGAAGCAGAAATATAAGGCATTATACCTAAGGCTAAAATGGAGGCACGAGCCAATGCACCGCCAGAGAACATATTAAACATTCCGAGAACACTCCCGTCCTGTTGATTGAACATCTGTTCTAGTACATCGGTATTAATTCCAGGAACTGGTATATAAGATCCTAAACGGAAGATTATTAAACCGATAACCACAAATAATAGGCGGTTAACAATTTCACTACGACCGTTAGCACCTGACTGACCTGGTTTTGCTACCATTTTCTAATCCTTACTCTTCAACCTTACCGCCAGCAGCTTCAATTGCAGCCTTAGCACCCTTAGTAACACGCAAACCTTTAACAGTTATAGCTTTATTAAGCTTTGGTTCCTTAGAAAGGATCACTTTAGCAAATTCAAACTTACCGCTAATCAAATCAGCATTCTTTAATGACGCTAAATCAATAACATCACCTTCAACCTTGTTCAAGTCATTTAACTGAACTTCAGTAGTCACCGCAGCAATGCGAGAAAAGAAACCAAACTTAGGTAAACGGATTTTGATTGGCATCTGACCGCCTTCAAACCCTGGACGAGTACCGCCACTCTTACGAGCTCCTGCACCCTTTACACCACGACCTGAAGTCTTACCAACACCAGAACCTATACCACGACCCAAGCGAACTTTTGCCTTCTTAGATCCTTCAGCTGGAGAAATATTATTAAGACGCATAATTATTCTTCCACCTTTACCATATAAAATACTTTATTGATCATACCACGTACTTCTTTAGAATCTTCTAAAGTAACTGTATGACCTATGCGACGTAGACCGAGACCGCGAAGAGTTGCAATATGAGTTGGTTTACGACCAATTGAACTCTTAGTCTGGGTAACTTTTAAAGTCTTATCTGACATTTTTTTACTCCAGAATTTGTTCTACAGTTAAACCACGCTTTGCTGCAACATCTTTTGGAGACTTCATAGAAACTAACGCACTAACTGTAGATCTAACTACATTACCTGGGTTAGTTGAACCATAAGCCTTCGCAAGAACATTGCGAACACCAGCAACTTCAAGAACCGCACGCATAGCACCACCTGCAATAATACCAGTACCTTCAGATGCTGGTTTCATAAATACAGTTGAACCTGCATGACTACCCTTTACCTCGTGGAAAAGAGTACCATTATTTAATTCAATGAAGTTCGCGTTAAGGTTACGCTTAGCCTGTTCCATAGCTTTTGATATAGCAGCAGGAACTTCGCCTGCCTTACCATATCCATAGCCAACACGACCATTACCATCGCCAACAACTGTTAAAGCGGTGAAAGAGAAAATACGACCAC
>CAZTNG010000073.1:0-11059 GCA_964615195.1 uncultured Enterobacterales bacterium | reverse complement strand
CAATCAATACCCCAAGTCTAATAAAAAAAATAAAATACTCTTAAATCGGTAATAATTAATGCTCATTTTTTTAAAGAACAACTTATTCTTGTGGATGCACGTCTTATTCTACTTTTCAAGTTCATAACTCAAGATGATTAATTATCAAAAAATAACAACCAAAAACTTTTTTTTAATTTTCTAAAAAAAAAGTTTCACAAAGTATAAAAAATGGTTTAAGATTTCTCTAAAGGTTTGGGAACACAACCCTTTATAGGTGAAAATCATGAATAGTTCAGTATGTTTTAATAGCTGGTGGCGCACTCGATAGCAAGCGGGTGGGCTGTGTCATGACTTTTTCACAGACAAAATTTTAAGACCCGCGTTATGCGGGTTTTTGGTTTTTATAGCAAAATTTTTACAACAACTTATATTATTGGAAGATTTTTATATGAGTAATAAACAGCTCTGTGCTAGTTCTGGGTATATAGAAGACCCACTAGCACTCTTCTATGATTTAACTGAATATAAAAGTAATACCATATTACTTGAATCTCAGGAAATTCATACTAAGGCAGGTACCAGAAGTTTTCTTGGTATCAATTCCGCTTTACGCATAAGCTGCAACGGCTTAGAAGTAACCATAAAAATATTAAACAAAAATGGTGAAGCCGTTGCAAAGAAATTATGCGAATCATTACCAGAAGAAGTTACAATTGTAGAACATAGTGCTTCTAGAATTATTCTTCGCTATCCACAAATTGATAAATGTCAAGAAGAGGATTCTCGTTTAAAGGCTATTTCAGTACTAGATACTTTAAGAAGCATTCTTAAACTTGAACCAATCAGTGGTACAGCTGAGGATCTTATGCTTGCAGGATGTTTTGGCTATGATCTTATTGCAACCTTTGAAGATTTGCCAAAAGTTACTGAAAGTACAAATACCTGCCCTGATTATTGCTTTTATTTACTTGATACAATTATAAATATCGACCATAAAAGTAAAACTAGTTGTATTATGGCTGTTGCTTTTGAAGACAGCTTAGTACCTACCCTTGAAGAACAAGTAAAACTCTTAAAAAAGAAACTTGATGCATATAAGGAACCTAAACGCCCTGAAGAATTATCCATTGCTGATGAACACATCACAACAAACATAAGTGATAAACAATTCTGTAATATTGTAAATACACTTAAGGATAACATTCTCAGAGGAGATATCTTCCAAGTTGTTCCATCTCGTACTTTTGCTATTCCTTGCCCTTCTACTATAAACGCCTATCATATGCTCAAAAAGAGCAATCCTTCACCATACATGTTTTACATGCAAGATGAAGATTTTATCATCTTTGGAGCTTCACCTGAAAGCTCTGTAAAATATACAGCTAAAAATCGTCAAGTTGAAATGTACCCTATTGCTGGTACTAGAGGTCGTGGTCGTCGTGAAGATGGTACCGTAGATCTTGATCTAGATAGCCGTATTGAACTTGACTTGCGCCAAGATAAAAAAGAAAACGCAGAGCATTTAATGCTTGTGGATCTTGCACGTAACGATATTGCACGTATTAGTGAGCCTGGTACTCGCTATGTAAAAGACCTCTTAAATGTTGATCGCTATAGTCATGTTATGCATCTTGTATCAAGAGTAATTGGTACACTAAGATCTGATCTAGATGCTCTCCACGCATATCAAGCATGCCTAAATATGGGCACTCTTACTGGTGCTCCAAAAATAAAAGCATCTGAACTTATAAGATTAACAGAGCAACAAAGACGCGGTAGCTATGGCGGAGCTATAGGTTTTCTGTGTGGAAATGGAGACATGGACACATGTATTGTCATTCGCTCAGCTTTTGTTAAGGATGGTATTGCCTATATACAAGCAGGTTGTGGTGTAGTTTACGACTCCGTCCCTATGGATGAAGCTAATGAGACTAGAAAAAAAGCTGCAGCAGTATTAAATGCTATTGCAATTTCTCATGGCTCAACCTTAAAGGAGATTCAGTAAATGAAACCTATTTTTTTACTCGATAATTTTGATTCATTCACATACAATCTAGTGGATCAATTCCGTAGTTTAGGCCACAAAGTTTATGTTTATCGCAATTCTGTAAGTGCTGATTCTATTATTGCTAAAATGAAAGAATGCGCAGAAAAGCCTATTCTTATACTTTCTCCAGGCCCAGGAACACCTAAGGAAGCTGGTTGTCTACTTGAACTTATTGGCAAATGCGTAGGTAAATTCCCAATGATTGGTATTTGTCTAGGTCACCAAGCAATATGTGAACATTACGGTGCAAAAGTAGTTCCTGCAGGTGAAATAGTCCACGGGAAAACATCTTTATTAACTCACACAGGTCAAGATATCTTTGAGGGATTTCATAACCCTATGCCAGTTGCTCGCTATCACTCATTAATTTGCACTCAAATACCATCATTCCTAGAAGTAGTAGCTAAATGTGGTGATATTAACATGGCAGTACTAAATAGACGTGATCATGTAATAGGATTTCAATTTCATCCTGAATCTGTTATGACAACTGATGGTGCTCCACTTCTAGCTAAAAGCTTAGAATTTGCATCAAAACCTTATATTGATACAAAATCCATAATAAGCAAGATTTATGCAGGTGAAGATATTACTAAACAAGAAAGTTATGATCTATTCAATTGCATATTTGCAGGGGAAATAGATCCTATACAGCTTGGTTCAATAATAACTGCACTAAAAATTAAAGGCGAAAAGCCGGCTGAAATTGCAGGTGCTGCTAGCTCAATGCTTCATGTTGCCAAATATTTCGAACAAAAACGTAATTTCGAAGTTGGTGAAATTGTTGGTACAGGTGGTGATGGTCAAAGTACCATTAATATTTCAAGCATCAGTGCAATAATTGCAGCAACTTGTGGTTTACATGTTGCAAAACATGGAAATCGCAGTGTTTCATCAAAAACTGGAGCCTCTGATATCCTAAAAGCTTTAGGTGTTAATATTTCAATGACACCATTTACATCATTTAAGTGTCTAAAGAACTTAGGTGTAACATTCCTTTTTGCACCTGTGTACCACAGTGCCATGAAATTTGCGGCTCCTGTTCGTAGCTCACTAGGTGTCAGAACAATATTCAACGTGTTAGGACCTCTTACAAATCCTTCACATCCAGACTACATGGTAATGGGAGTTTATTGCAAGGAACTTGTAATTCCTATGGCTGAAGTACTACGTGACAATGGTATGAAGCACGCCTATATAGTTCACGGCAGTGGACTTGATGAGATAGCAGTACATGGTGAAACATATATTGCTGAACTTAAACAAGATGGAACCATTACAACACAAACTGTAACAGCAAGTGATTTTGGATTAAAGGAATATCCTTTAGATGCAATTCGCGGAGGAGATCCTGAAGAAAATAGCATGATTACTCTTGAACTTCTACAGGGAAGAGGAACAGATGCTCAAAACTCATCAGTGGCAGCTAATACAGCAGCACTATTAGTTCTAGGTGGTAAAGCACCTGACTTTAAGAGTGGAGCAAAGATGGCTATGGATATGATAAAAAGTGGGAAAGCTTATGAAAAGCTCCAAGAATTTATCACTCTAAGTAAACAGGAAGATTAAAATAATGGCTGTAAATGAACAAACACCTAAAACTGCCTGTTCAGCCTTAAATATTGATCTTAAACAGAACCGTCACATCAATCACGGTTCTGTTGATGGCAATGTTTTAGCAACCATCTTAAATGCAAAGGTTGCTTGGCTAGAAAAAGCAAAAAGTGAAAAACCACTTGCAAGCTTTATTGATAATCTTGAAAACTCTGAGGTTTCATTTTATAAGGCACTTAGAGTAAGTAAAATTCGCTTTATATTAGAATGTAAAAAAGCTTCCCCTTCTAAAGGATTAATTAGAGAAAGTTTTGTGCCTGAAGAAATTGCTGCAGTATATGATAATTATGCTGCTGCAATATCAGTACTTACTGATGAAAAATTTTTCCAAGGAAGCTATAGCTATATTACTAGAGTAAAAAAACAAGTACATGTACCTGTATTATGTAAAGATTTTATTTATGATCCTTACCAAATTTACCTAGCAAGATATAGTGGAGCAGATGCTATTTTATTAATGCTATCTGTTTTAACTGATGAAGCATACATGGAGTTAAGTCAATTAGCCCATAGCTTTAATATGGGAGTATTGACTGAAGCATCCACACCAGAGGAAATAGCTAGAGCAATTGCACTAGATGCTCAAGTAATTGGCATTAATAACAGAAATTTACGTAACCTAACAGTAGATCTCAATCGTGTGCGAGAATTATCTAAATTAGTTCCACAAGGACGTGTAGTTATCAGTGAATCAGGTATCTATACACATGATCAAGTATTAGAACTTAGTCAGTATGTCAAAGGCTTTTTAGTTGGTAGTGCTTTAACTGAACAATCGAACATTGATTTAGCTTGTAGAAAGCTTGTCTATGGTGAAAATAAAGTGTGCGGGATCACAAGAACTATAGATGCTATTGCTAGTTGGCACGCAGGAACTGTGTATAATGGCTTTATTTTTGCTGAGAGCTCTCCTCGCTATGTTACACCTGAACATGCAAGACAAATAGTTTCTGCTTGTCGCAGTGCTAATTGCGCTCAAAAGTTTGTGGGAGTTTTTGTAAATGATACTATTGAAAATATCACAGATCTTGCAGTAAGCATACCACTAGCAGCTGTGCAACTTCATGGTTCAGAAAGCATTGAATTTGTAAAAGAGTTGCGTAAAGAGCTACCAAAGAATTGTGAAATTTGGAAAGCTATTCCTGTTGAAAATGAATATCCAGCTTTAATAGTTGATGAATATTTAAAGGAAGTTAACCGCGTTGTACTTGATACAAAAAATAATTCTGGCTTTGGTGGTACTGGAGCAAGCTTTGATTGGAGCTTAATAACAGCAAACAGATCACGTATTATTGTTGCTGGAGGTTTAAATCCAAACAATATACTAGAAGCAAGAGATATATCTAAAGCAGTAGGATTTGATTTAAACAGCGGAGTTGAAGAATCTGCAGGAATCAAAGATATTGAAAAAATAAATACTGTTTTTGGTAAATTGAAAGATTTTTAATAAAATAAGTCGTTAATGACTTTGTAGGATAAGACACAGATGTCAACTGAAACTATATTAAATCCGTTTTTCGGACAATACGGTGGTATGTTTGTACCACAAATTCTTATACCAGCATTACTTCAGCTTGAAAAAGCATTTGTAGAATGCAGGGATGATCCTGAATTTAGAAAAGAATTAAATGATCTTCTTTATAATTATGCAGGTCGCCCAACTCCTTTAACTCTTTGCCGAAATATTACTAAAGGCACTAAAACAAAACTTTACCTAAAGCGTGAAGATTTAATGCATGGTGGTGCTCATAAAACTAACCAAGTTTTAGGCCAAGCATTACTCGCAAAGAAAATGGGTAAAACTCGCATTATAGCTGAAACTGGTGCTGGACAACACGGTGTTGCAACCGCAATTGTATGTGCTCTTATGGGTTTCAAATGCAGAATATACATGGGTGCAACAGATGTTGAACGTCAGAAACCTAATGTATTTAGAATGCGTTTAATGGGTGCAGAAGTTATTCCTGTAACAACAGGAATTGCCACATTAAAAGAAGCGTGTAATGAAGCTTTGCGCGATTGGGCGGCTAATTTTGAAGATACACACTATATGCTTGGTACAGCTGCTGGTCCTCATCCGTTCCCAACAATTGTTCGTGAATTCCAAAAAATTATTGGTGAAGAAGCTAAGCAACAATTCAAAGAATTTGAAAACAATGATTTGCCAGACATGGTAGTTGCCGCTGTTGGTGGTGGTTCAAATGCTATCGGTATTTTCACTGATTTCGTTAAAGAAAAGAGTGTTAAACTTATCGGTGTTGAACCTGCTGGCTTTGGTATTGAAACTGGAAAGCACGGTGCACCACTAGGTCACGGAGCTCAAGGTATATTCTTTGGAGCACGTTCATACAACATGCAAGATAACTATGGCCAAATTCATGAATCCCATTCTATATCTGCAGGTCTTGACTTCCCTTCTGTAGGTCCAGAACATGCGTACCTAAAAGATACTGGTCGAGCAGAATATGTATCAATTACTGATGAAGAAGCTCTTAGTGCATTCAAAGAACTTTCAGTTCACGAGGGTATAATACCTGCTCTTGAATCTTCCCACGCTGTAGCACAGGCATTAAAAATTGCTCGTGCTAACCCTGAAAAGGAAATGCGTATTATTGCTAACCTTTCTGGCCGTGGTGATAAAGATATTTTCACTGTTGCTAAGATTCTTGAAGAACGTGGAGAATTTTAATGAGCCGTTATACACAACTTTTTACTGAGCTTAAGGCTAAAAACGAAGGTGCTTTTGTACCATTCATGACTATTGGCGATCCTAACCTTGAAAATAGTTATAAGATTCTTTGTGCACTCATCGAAGGTGGTGCTGATGCTCTTGAGCTAGGTATTCCTTTCTCTGATCCAGGTGCTGATGGTCCAGTAATCCAGCGTTCTGATAAAAGAGCTTTAAATACAGGTACAAATACCGCTAATGCTTTTGCAATAATTAAGCGCGTAAGAGAGACTTATCCAAATACACCAATTGGTCTACTTATGTATTTAAACTTGGTTTATGCACCAGGAATTCCAAATTTCTTCCAAATGTGTAAAGACAGTGGCGTAGATTCTGTGCTCATACCTGATGTTCCTCTACAGATGATGGAAGTAATGCATGAATGGCATGATGAAGCACATAAGCATAATATTGACCTTGTAATGATAGCACCACCAAATGCAGACGACGAAACATTAAGTAAAATTGCAAAACTATGTGAAGGTTATATTTACTTAGTTAGCCGTACAGGTGTTACAGGTACTGAAAATAAAGCTGGAAAGCCTTTAGCTCATACAGTTAAATTCTTAAAAGATCATGGTGCTCCACCAGCGCTCTTAGGTTTTGGTATTAGCAAACCTGAAATGGTTAAAGCTGCTATTGAAGAGGGTGCAGATGGTGCTATTTGCGGAAGCGCAATTGTTGAAATTGTTGAAAAACATTTAGATAATATCGATGAAATGTGCAAAGCTCTACGTGAATTTATTAGCTCCATGAAAGCCGCTACTAAAAAATAAAGAAGTCTTTAATTAAAAAAAATGAGTGAGGTAAAAAGCCCCACTCATTTTTTATTTTAATATTTATTTTTTAAGCACTTATAAATTAAAGTGCTTTGTATAATTACCATAGACAGTGTTTATTCAATGTCTTTCTCAACAGGTTTTATATCTCCCCAATGGTTGTTTTTATTACGTTGTTCAAGATCCTTCAAACTTCTGCATTCGAATGATTTCAAGATCATGCGGTTAGATCTATCGTAGGTAAAATAACTCCATACCCAATCCATAAAAACAAACATTTTATTACGCACACCTAAAATAGACATTAAGTGCACACCCATCCATAAAATCCATGCAAAAAAGCCTGCAAATTTAAAATGACCTAAATCAGCAACAGCTTTATTTTTACCAATTGTTGCCATAGATCCTAAATCTTTATATCTAAAAGGCTTAAGAGTTTTTGATTGTTCTATTGCTACGAGATTTTTAGCAAGTAAAGCACCCTGTTGAATTGCAGGCTGCGCCATCTGCGGATGACCTTTAGGATATTCAGGATCGGAAGTCATTAAAGCAATATCACCTAGTGCAAAAATATTATTAGAACCTATAACTCTATTATATTCATCCACCATAATACGACCACCACGGCCTATGCAATCTTGACTTAAACCAACTACTTTATTACTAACGACACCACCTACCCAAATTAAATTTCTAGATGGAATATTTTCACCATCATTCATAATAACTTGATTATCTACGTAATCAGTAACAAATGTTTTAAGCTTAATTTCAACATTCATTTTTTGCAAGAAAGCTAAAGATTTTGCAGAAGCCATTGCTGACATTCCAGGCAATAAACGATCATCTCCTTGAATTAAATAGATATGCATTTTCTTCGTATCCATATCAGGATAATCTCTAGGCAAAACATAACGTTTCATTTCTGCAATTGCACCAGCTATTTCAACACCTGATGGACCGCCACCAACAATTACTACATTTAAAAGATCCTGTCTCTCTTGCTCAGACGCACAAGTTACAGATCTTTCAAAGTGGGATAATAAAGCATTTCTTAAACCCATGGCTTCTGAAACTGTCTTCATTGGCATGGCTGCATCTGCAATATTTTTATTATTAAAGAAATTTGTTTTAGTTCCATTAGCTAGCACTAAATAGTCATAATCAATTTTACCAATTGAGGTTTGAATATAATTATCTTTAGTATAGATAGCTCTAAGTTCTGTCATTCTAAAGAAATAATCTTCTCGATCTTCAAAAATTTTACGATATGGAAATGAGATTGAACTAGGGTTTAAACCTGCTGTAGCAATTTGATATATTAAAGGAGGGACTTGGTGATAATTATTTTTATCAATAAGTACCACTTGAAAATCAGATTTTTTTAAATCTTGAGCTAACCTCAAACCACCAAAACCACCACCTATTATTACAACACGCTTTTTGTTATTACGTTCAATATTGAAGCTCATATAAATTCCTCAATTAAGAATAGTAAAGTCTGTATCACTTAACCATCTTAAGTTAAACCACAACTTTTGTCATTGTAGCAGAGAATAATAAAAACTATGATAATGTGATCAATAATAAATTATTTTTAATGTAAAAAAAATTTTTTCAAGTATTTTGTTTACATTTTATGACGCACACACTAAAAGCAACTATCTATTTTTTCAAACTAAAACATAAATCAACTTTAAATATCAATTTTTAGCCACAAAGCGACTCTAACTCCATTGGTTTCTGTATCTACATCCACTCCATAATTAGTAACACCGCCACCATCACGTATACAAGCAACACTTTCTTGGCAATCACCAGGACCTCGCAACCACTGATAACAACAATCATTCTCACCAATCCACACATTATTATTAATTGAATATTTAGAAGGATGACAACTACACTTGCTGAAATTCTTTAAGTATTCTTCAACATCCTCAATGCTTAATAAAAATACCTTGTCTACAGTATCATTACCACCTAATGTATTAAACATTAAATTATTTGAATTATTTAATACTGCATCAATAATTTTTTCTTGTTCTTCATTATTAAAGGCATCATTAATAAAAATTGTATTAAGCCAATGTCTTAGCGAAGAGTTTTCCCATGTTACGCTTGTATAAGTATCATTATATTTTTTACATGCCAAAGCATATTTTGAAAGTAATAAGACTCTATCATCTTTAACAGTTAAAACTATCCACTCTATAGGCTCCTTCTTATAAGAAGAGTTAATCCAATATTTTCCGAAACCTAGGTAATAATTTAAATTTAAGTCTAACAATATCTTAAAATCAAAGCATCTTAAGAGTTCAGCTTGAATCTCTAAAGGTAACTTCAACACAATCTTTTTAAATTTATATTCTTTATTTGTAATAAATCTTTTACGTAAAGCACTAGGCACACTATTAATATAATTAACTAGCTCACGACAATTGTTAAAGTAAACACCTTCAAAATAAATTATCGATGATGATCTTTGAAGACATTCTTCAATTTGATTATTTATATCTAACTCATATTTAGTTTTGACTTCATTTAAATAATCACGTCCGATTTCTACAATCGTTTGAAATAATGAAATATTATTTGCTAACCATAAAGCCCCTACTTGTTCTAAGAAATCATTAATATTTTTATAATAATAATCAGATGCACCTAACTTAATTACATCTCTAACTAAATCTAACGTATTACTCAAAATAGCTTGTTTTTCGGTAGTGAATAATTGTAGCTGTTCTTCAATTTCTGATTCTGAATCCTTAATAAGGGTATGCAATTGAGCTAGATTGTTATCATACAAAAACAATAAATACTTATTAAAATCTTCAATGCTATCAAAAGATTCACTACCTATTTTAATAAAAGTTCTGAATGCTATAGCATTACCTAATCGCTGAGCTTGAAGCAAAGGTGATAAAGGCTTTTGTTCTAACAATCCGCTTTGACTTTCTATAATCTTTAAAAAATCATCTTTATCTTTTGGATTTGTTAAATTAATATAATTCTTAAGGATTGAGCCTGTTAAAAGCTCACTTGCAGATAATATTAAATACTTATTTGGCTCTGAATTCTTTAACGCTTCAAGTAAAGATAAACCATAGTTTGTAATAGATTCAAAACGTAATCCTTTCCAATATAAATAGGTAATGCTAGGTTCAATTCTATACATGGCATGCATAAATGCTATATCTTCATTTTTAATGTCTAATAGATACAAATGTTCTGCTTGCACACAAATTTCTTCTAATACCGAAACCTTTGCTAATTTATAATGTTCGGTAAGCTTACCACGATAAAACTCCTCTTTGCCTAGATCCCATTCTTGTAAGAAAGCTTTAATGAGATCTAGATTATTATAGTAAATCTCATTATTGAAACTATATGGCATTGCAATGTTTGTTACACTATTTATATTTGGTTCAGAAATAATATTTTGTGTACTAACTATTTCTTTTTCACAATCATAACTTATACCTGGTACAGAAAGATGTTCTCCTCTAAGCCAAGCTTTTACCTCTAAATATCCCCAACGTCGATTTGGATTTGCTAGATTTTTTCTATCAGAAATATCATTGAATGTTAATCCAATAATTAAACATTTAAGGTCTTCATAAAAATCCTTAGGAAAAACAATTCGTTGAATATGCAAAAAAGCATCAAGCATTTCTGCTGAAATATCTTGAAAAGGTAGTTTCCCTGTAACTAACTCATATAAAGTAATACCTAAAGAATAATAATCAGATTCTTCTAAAAAAATCCCATGATTAGTTTCTGGAGCGCTATAGAATGGAGTTTTACCAGTATTAGTTACGACGACAGTATTTCCGTTAGTTACAGAGCTTATTCCAAAATCTATAAGAACAATATGAGATTTATCATCTGAAAACATTAAATTTGAAG
>CAZTNG010000072.1:0-11441 GCA_964615195.1 uncultured Enterobacterales bacterium | reverse complement strand
GAAAAAAATTTAAAAATTTTGCTCATGCCTAAAATAATAGCGACCTAATACTAAAATAATATTAAATAAAATATCATTTTGAGTTAAAATAAAAGGATGTATTCTGCATTTCGTTACAGCTTTTCTTTTAATTACTATAGATGGATAACAATGGCTGAAAAATTTTTAAATTTTGTAATTGATAATCTAATATCCTTCGGTTCATACAATTACTTCTTTGCCCTAGCAATACTTATCCTTTGCGGTTTTGGACTTCCAATTCCTGAAGATATTACTTTAGTTGCCGCAGGTTTGGTTTCTGGTTTTCATGCAACAAACCCACATATTATGTTGGTTATTTGTTTTGTAGGTGTTCTCGGTGGTGATGCGACAATGTATATGCTCGGTCGTACATTCGGCTATAGAATACAAAAATTTAAACCTATGCGCAAAATTTTACCACCAAGTAGATTTGCTAAAGTTCAACGCGAATTTACCAAACATGGAATTTGGGTATTATTCTTCGCTCGTTTTATGCCCGGCTTAAGATCTCCTATATTTTTAGCTGCAGGAATGAGTCATAGAATACCATTCTCTCAGTTTATTTTGATGGATGGGTTTGCAGCATTAATTTCAGTTCCAGTATGGATTTATTTAGGATATTATTTTGCTGACAGCTTACCAACACTTTTAAATTACGTACAAGACGGCCAACATGTAATTCATGTAATTATTGGTACAATTTTAGTCTTAATTTTAATTATTTGGCTTAAAAGTTTTATAAAAAAGAAGCTTGCAGCTAAAGCTAGTAAATCAGTTGATGTCAATGATGACTCCAACAAACAATAACCTTTTTAACAAAAAGTTTTAAAAGCAATTAACCACTATTAATTTAGTGGTTAATTTTTCTATCATCATGTTTCATGGATACTTGTATTTCTTAGTAAAATATAATGTTTTCTTCTAACAAAGATTAAAATTTGATTATGCATATTGTGTAAATTTATATTTTTAAATATTAATATAAATTGATATTTGAAGTTGCATATTTTTATATTAATTAGTTTTATAATAATTAAAAATCTCTAAATTTAAAGGATATGATAAATATGAAAGTTTACAATAATATTGCCGAATTAATCGGACATACTCCACTTCTTAAATTAAATAAATTAATAGAAAAACTCGATTTACATGCAGATCTTTATGCAAAACTTGAAATGTTTAATCCAGCAGGTTCCATTAAAGATAGAGCAGCATTAGGTATGATTCAAGATGCATTTGCAAAAGGTGTGATATCTAAAGGATCCACCATTATTGAACCTACATCTGGAAATACTGGTATTGGTTTAGCACTAGTTGCACGTGTTTATGGTTTAAACCTTATACTAACAATGCCAGATAGTATGAGTGTAGAAAGACAAAATTTATTAAAGGCTCGAGGCGCACAATTAGTACTCACTCCCGGAAATATGGGTATGAAAGGTGCTGTAGATGAAGCAGAACGTATAAAAGAAAAAACTCCAGGAAGTATAATTGTTGGCCAATTTTACAACAGTGCAAATCCTAAATCACACGAAGAAACAACAGCTAAAGAAATTTTTAATGATCTCGATGGACAACTAGATTATGTAATAGCAGGAGTAGGTACAGGTGGAACAATCAGTGGCATAGCTCATGGCTTAAAAAAGCTAGGATCAAACGCAAAAGCCATAGCAATTGAACCATTTGAATCGCCATTAATTACTCAAGGTAAAGCTGGTTCACACAAAATTCAGGGCATTGGTGCAAACTTTATTCCTGAAAATTTTGATGCAAAGGTTGTGGATGAAGTTTTAGCAATAAAAGGCATTGATGCTTACCACTATACAAAGCTTCTTAATGACGTTGAAGGAGTTCTTGCAGGAGTATCATCTGGTGCAAATTTGGCTGCAGCTATAACGATAGCACAAAGACCTGAAAACGCAGGCAAAAAAATTGTAGTAATAATGCCTGATACTGGTGAACATTATCTTTCTTTAGAAATATTTTAAAATATAAGGATAGAGATTGAACAATATATTCCCCTATCCTTTTAATAAAATTTTCTTTTTAAATCAATTTTTACAAATTTAATTATCAGGAATTATAAGTTTTAATTTATTTTTATTGTTGATTTAGATTGTTTTAGTGTTAATATTTAGTTCAAACTTACTATATCTACTATTTTAATATACATTAGAATAAACTTTTATGTTTCTAAGGGTAGCTATGGTTGTTTCTTAAATTTTTTAAATTCAAGTGATATTTTATGCAAACGAATGAAATTACTCAGCAGATGAAGAAATCCTCCTCTTGGAAATATTCACTGTTTTTTACAGTAGCAATACTTTTAGGTATAGCCAATGGTTTGTGGCCAACAAACATAGGCTTAGACATTGCTCAATTTTTATCCGATATTTTTATACGCATGTTTAAATTTGTTAGCGTGCCAATTATTGGTGTAACTATCTGTTTAACCATTTCTAGACTCGGTAACACCTTAGCTCAAAAGCAACTATGGAAGAGAACTTTATTTTATACACTTACCACTACTATTGCATCAGCAAGCGTAGCTGCAATTTTATTTTACATACTAGCTCCTGAAAATGTTACTAATGTAATAGCTCAAGCACCAGATGCATTAGCTGATAAAAAGGGTTATCTTGATTATTTTGTATCAATTGTACCTGATAACCCTTTAGCTCCTTTTGTACAAGGTAGTGTGCTAAGTATTCTGCTTATTGCCATAGTTTGTGGTATTGCAATTCGTCACATCGAAGCTGAAAACAGCAAGATAACTATTCAAAGTTTTCTAACAGGAATACAATCCATTTTGTTCTTTATTGTAAAATGGATAATAAGACTATTACCATTTGGTATCTTTGGCTTTACAACCATTTGCATTAAAGAATTTATCTCTGGTGTAGCACTTGGTGGTTTAGGTACGTACTTCACAATTGTTGTTTCTTCAAATATTATTCAAGGTTTAATAATATTACCGATATTCCTTCTCATAAAAAAAATTAATCCTTTTAAAACTATGAAGAATATGTCTAAAGCACTAATAATTGCTTTTTTCTCCAAATCTTCAGCAGGCACGCTACCGATAACTATGATGTGTGCAGAGGAAAATTTAAAGCTAAATCCAAAAGTTTCACGCTTTGTATTACCTATTTGCACAACTATCAACATGAATGGATGTGCTGCATTTATTTTAACCACTGTCGTTTACTTGATGCAAAATAATGGTACTGAAATAACTCCAATGCTCTTAACATTATGGGTAGGTATTGCAACAATTTCAGCTATTGGTAACGCAGGAGTACCAATGGGATGTTTCTTCCTTTCAGCAAGTCTTTTATCATCTATGAATGTACCAATAGTTCTTATGGGAATAATTTTACCATTCTACGCTGTACTTGATATGATTGAAACATCACTCAACGTATGGTCAGATTCATGCGTGGCTACAATGGTGAATAAAGATACCAATAAAAGCTTAGAAGAAGAAATTTAAACATTTTTAAATCTTAAATAATGTCACCTTAAATTTAATAATTTAAGGTGACGTTTTTTTTATATAATATTCATTTGCATACATTAAAATAAAAGCCTAGCTAAGTACACATTTATTTAAATCAATTTATGGCATAATATAGTTGTTTATATTAATAGTGTTCCCTTAAAAGAGGTTGCTTCATGTTTACTATTAAATTCTTAAAGTACATTGTATTTGTAGCGTTCTGTATTTTTATGTCCTCATCAGCATATGCAGTAACGACTTCTGCTTGCCAAGAAGCAGTGAATGAATTAAAGAATTTATGCACATCAGGTAGTAATATAAACGGAAATAAAACCAAATCATATATTGAAAATATTAAAAGTAACTGCTTTTGTGGTTCTTTACAAAGTAATAATGGAGGTGAAAAAGACTCTAACATATGTACCAACAGTGCAGAAACAAAAATTGAACTACGAGATAACCGCATAATAAGCATTGATGGTGATAAAAAATGTCCAATTTTACTTCCTACATCAGGCAAAAATGACTTTTCTAATTATAGTGGATTTTGTAAAGTTGAAGGCAGCCATAAAGATGTGGAGAGATCTGTAAAGCTAATGCATAAACTTGACAAAAACTTTGTCAGTAATATAGCAACATTCCAAAGCATGGCAAGTAATTGCGAAGATGTAATAATTCTATCAAACCCTAGTGACATTTATGCTTACGTAGAAAACGCTGGACCATACTTTTTTATAAGTCACAATGCTCTCGATTTTTACGATAGTATAAATAAGCCAAATGATATTATTTTTATGGCAGCTAATGCCGGCCTTCAATTATTTGCAAAAGAAAATGGACAAACAATCAGAGCAAATATATTGTCTGCAGATGATGTCAGATTCAATATTGATTATAAAACTAATATAACATTTGAAGGCACAATTAATGCAAACATTATGAATGTTAATAATCAAGCAGAGAATGACAAATTTGTTATCAAACGTGCAGATAGAGATGAAACATGCGAAACATGTAAATTAACAGATCCTGAAGCCGAAAAAAGCTATAAAGTATTTTTATCACAAGAAACGAGTTGTTCACCTGTAAAAGTAACAATTCAAAGTTGTTTATACAACTCTAGTTGCCAAGATGTAACTGAAAATGTTCCAGTTACAATTAAAAGGACAGGTGTTAAAAATACAACAACAACTGATTCAATACCTCCTGGAGGTAAGTATCTCAGCACAACGGATACCTCTAAAATTACTGTTGCACCGACTAGTGGAAATTATACATGTAATGATGGAACAGCAAAAAGTGATGGATGCTCTATATCACTATCTGGATGTACACCAGCTATAACAGGTACTGTAGCCTACGTAAATCAAATTACTCCTTTCATAATAAATTTGCCTAACAATGTACCATCAAGTGACTCTACTATTTTAAATTACAAGGCAAAATTTAAGTTTACAATGGATTCCAGTACTGAATTCAAGGTTAAATTAACTGATGGCTCAAATTCAGTAATAACTATTAACAATACTAATAACACACTAAATGTGCCACTTACCAATGTATCACCTAAAGATGCAAGCTATGCCCTACTAGCACCTCAATTTAAATTTTTAGATCTTGTCACTCCTATGGACAACCTATCTATCCAAGAATTTTTAGTGATAGCAAGTTCTAGTACTGAAGACGCTGAAATATCAGAACTTACAAATATAGATTTAAAGCTAACAACTATACCCTTAGCCTTTTGTTATGAACTCGATAATAAATCCTATGATACTGCAATAAAAGCTGGACAATATTATTCATTCACAAGTAAAGCTGTAGGATGCCGAGACAATGATGAATTATGTGTCAAACTTCCACTTAAAAAAATAGAAAGTTTGAGCCAAGATGATCTCAAAAATATATGTGGAAACGGTATGCTAATAACTAATACTCAGTTATTAGATGACTACAACATAGATCCAATAATAGATGAAAAGTTTTTAGCAATTTCACCTGATAACATAAATCAATGGAAAAATAATCCTGCAAGCGATACACCAAATTATTATCTTGCTGAATGCAACTACGACAGCAATGACCTTACAAAAACATATTGTCAAGCAGATGCTTTAGCACAAGGTGATGATGGAAACCCAATAGCATTCAAATTTGGATACACCTCTGTTAAACCAACCAATTTGTCAATTAGCGATCTAGGATGGTTTAGTTTCTCACAAACAGCACCTACACTAGTTGGTGGAAGCAATGGCAATAAAAGCTTTTACTATAGTCCTGTATATGGTTCTATACCTACTGCACTTGCATCTGCAGATACTAATGGTTTTCTAACAACAGATTACAATCTAGACATCAAAGAAATTATTGATAGATACAACAACAATAAATTTCCAAGTGAACTAAACATTAAACACAAAATCATATCTAGCACATGTCCTGCTTACTATGATGAACACCTTGCACTGTCAGGATTTGTAAGTGCAGTTGACGCAAATAACAAACTAGTATACAACGTTATATCTGATTACATTACAAGTACAGATACTGGTGATGGATTAAATCTTGGATTGTATACAAAAGATTCAGCTGACAGTTCTCAGATTATTGAAAATAAGAGTTTAAGCTCTCCAAAATTAAGTAAAAAACATACTCTTTTTAGTGGTTTCCCATTCTATACAGACTTTACATTAGACACACCATTAGGTCTATCTGCAAAAAATTTGTATATAGCCTATAGAGCACAGATGCACTATTTACTACCAGATGGAAGCAAAGAAAAAATAACATCAAAAAATAATGTATGCGAAACATTATTACTTTACCCAACGGAAGAACAGCTATCTAATTGCTTAAATGCTATTGCTACTAGAGACGATGAAACAGAAAAAACTACATATGTTTTACCTGTGACTAATGGACAAAACCCAATATCTTTTACCAAAGGAAGAATAGTATCCGAAATGATTACTGGGAACTCTGGAGATATTTATGTACCAATAACTATTCAAAAATATGATAGCACAGCAAATGGTTGGAAAATAAATACGACTGATTCTTGCACTAAACTTATACTAAACGATCCTGATTCAATTTTACAACCTAGTCTAAGCTTTATTAATGGAGTCAATAAAGAAGTATCTGTACAATCTAATGGTAATTTGGATTTAACAAATAACGGAAATCAAAGAAGTGTAGTTTCATTATGTACAAGTAGAGATGCAGAAAATTGCCAATTGACATATAACTTTAACAAAGGAACTCTATTGTTTAAAGCAAAAACACCTAATAACATCGATAATGATAAATCATACGTAAAATTTAGTGTAATTGCACAAGATCCTACTGAAGCAGACACTCTTAGTCTAACAAAACCAATTAATAACTTAACTCACTTAGTTGATTACAACACATCACGCGGAGGACTTTTATTCCGTGAGGTTAAATCAAACGTTAGAATTGTGCAAACTAGTGAGATATTTGACACAGATAAATAAAAAGAAATATTTAAATTTAAAGGATAAATTAAATGGATTTAATTTACAAAATCGCAGTACTAATTGATGGTGATAATGTATCTTTTAAATATGCAAAAACAATCTTTGACGAATTAAATAAAAATTACGGTGACACTATCTACCGCAGAATATATGGAGATTGGTCAAAATCTACAGGAGGCTGGGACTCTAGTAGTTTAATAGAGAATGGCATAACGCCAATTCACCAAATAGCTTATTCTACAGGAAAAAATTCAACAGATATAACCATGGTAATTGATGCCATGGATATTTTATATCAAAACAAAGTAAATGCATTTTGTATAGTAACTAGTGACTCAGATTTTACAAGACTTATATTGCGCTTACGTGAATCTGATAAATTTACTATAGTTATGGGGGAATCCAAAACGCCAATAGCTTTGCAAAAAGCATGTAATAAGTTCATCTATCTAAATTTGGTGGAAGAAGAAAATACAGATAATCATATTGATGAACATATACAACCTATTAAAAATGAAAACTGTCTAAGTACAAGTTTTGCACAAATTACCAATGAAATTTTATCAATTGTAAGTGAAAAAGAAGATGTATGTTTAGGTGAAATTGGTAGCTATCTATCAAGAAAATATTCAGATTTTGATGTTAGAAATTATGGTTTTTTAAAACTTAGTACTCTAGTTGAGCAAATTAAAGGTATAAAAACAAACAAAATAAATTCGACAATTCACATAACAAGATCAAAGCAAATTTCAATTCCTAGTATCGAAAAAGAAATTAAAGAAATAATTGAAAACAAAGGAAAAAAAGGCATTGTAAATAACCTATCAGTTATTCATAGTGAATTAATAACTAAACATGGTTCACATTACCTTAAAGATCTTGGATTTAGCAAGCCATCAAGTTTTATTAAAACATTAAAATCAATCAAGCTTACAAATAACACAATTACACTAGTGAAATAGTTTAATTGAGATTTGCAATCAAACGTTATACTTGGTCTTGATGATTTAAATAATGTTTACTTCATTTATTAAACCACTCATCCTTTTTTAAGCTGTAAGTGTGTTTGATAACAACAGTTAAAATATAGTAAAGTTGTTATTTCTACAAATATTATCATATAGAAACGTTGCAATACGCCTTCTATATTTTCAATGAAATTTGAATGAATTAATTTTACAAAATAAAGCTAAACATTAATTATCATTGACAAAAGAAAGGGAACAAAATTGTTCCCTTTCTAATTATTAGTTAGTCTTAACTAAAGTGCTAATTACTTAACATCACAAGCTTCTAACTTCCAAACCTGATCAACATAATCTTGAATTGAACGGTCAGAGTTAAACTTACCCATTGTTACAGAATTGATGATTGCAGACTTAGCCCAACCACTCTTATTCTTGTACATAGTATCAATACGTGCCTGAGCATCAGAGTATGACTTAAAGTCAGCTAATGCAAGATAAGTATCTCCACCTTCAAGTAAAGAACGCTTGATAGAAGATAATTCACCTGGATGACCAGCAGTGAAATAATCGCTATCTAACATATCTAAAGCTTCCTTGATTTCAGGGTTAGCATTGTAGTAATCCCAAGGATTATAACCTTCAGCCTTAACCTTCTTAACTTCATCTACTGTTAAGCCAAAAATTGCATTGTTTTCTTTGCCTGCTTCTTCAACTATTTCGATGTTTGCACCGTCCATAGTTCCAAGAGTAATAGCACCATTCATTGCAAGTTTCATATTACCAGTACCAGAAGCTTCGTAACCAGCAGTAGAAATTTGCTGTGAAACATCAGCTGCAGGAATTAACTTTTCAGCTAAGCTTACGCGGTAGTTAGGCATAAATACAACCTTGATCTTTCCACCAATACGTGAATCATTATTGATTGTTTCACCAACCTTATTGATTGCATAAATGATGTCTTTAGCAAGCTTATATCCAGGAGCAGCCTTTGAACCGAAAATAAATACATGCTTGCAAATATCAAGACTTGGATTAGCAAGTAAACGACGATATAAAGCAAGGATGAATAATAAATTCAACTGCTGACGCTTGTACTCATGAAGACGCTTGATCTGAATATCAAAAATTGCATTTGGATCAACTTCAATGCCAGTTTCGTCAAGAATAACCTTAGCAAGCTTAACTTTGTTAGCATGCTTAATATCCATAAACTTCTTCTGGAAAGCAGCATCGTTCTGTAAACCCATTTCCTTGATCTTCTTTAATTGGTCAAGGTGAGTTGGCCAATCATCTCCAACCTTTTCAGTGAAAAGTGAAGCCAAAGCAGGATTACATGATAATAACCAACGACGTGGAGTTACACCGTTAGTAACATTACAGAACTTATCAGGCCATATTGTAGCGAATTCAGGGAATAAATCATCACGTACAAGTTCAGAGTGAATCTGAGCAACGCCATTTACCTTATGTGAACCTACTACGCAAAGGTTGCCCATGCGAACCTTACGGCAATCGCCTTCTTCAATAAGAGAAAGCTTAGCTTTAATAAAGTCATTACCTGGGAATGAATTTTCACATTCACCTTCTAAGAAACGACGGTTGATTTCATAAATGATTTCAAGGTGACGTGGTAATACTTTTTCAAAAATGTATACAGGCCACTTTTCAAGTGCTTCAGGTAAAAGTGTATGGTTAGTATAAGAGAATACCTTATAGCAAATACCCCACGCTTCTTCCCATGTAAGATTTTCTTCATCAATGAAAATGCGCATTAATTCAGGAATAGCAATAGTTGGATGAGTATCATTTAACTGAATTGCAATCTTTGCAGCAAATTTAGTGAAATCAACAACACCATTTACAGTGTGCGCACGCTTGTAGCGGCGTAATATGTCCTTAATAGAACATGCACAGAAGAAATACTGCTGAACTAAACGAAGGATCTTACCAGCTTCAGTTGAATCATTAGGGTATAGAACCTTAGAAATTGTTTCTGCTTGAGCCTTTTCTGACTGAGCATCAACATAACCACCTGCATTGAATACATCCCAATCGAATGATTCAGGAGCACGTGATTCCCATAATCTTAAAATGTTTACAGTAGTACCATTATAACCTACTACAGGGATATCCCAAGGCACACCTTTAATCTTCTGAGCAGGGTGCCAAACTTTCTTCAATGAACCATCTTCAGTAAAGACAGTTTCTACGTAACCTGCTAATGGAACTTCCTGAATTGATTCAGGACGGCAAATTTCCCATGGATTACCATATTCACGCCATGAATCAGGACGTTCTATCTGGCGACCATCACGAATTTCTTGACGGAATAAACCATTTTCGTAATGAATACCGTAGCCAAGTGATGGCATGTTAAGAGTAGCCAATGAATCAATAAAGCAAGCTGCAAGACGACCTAAACCACCATTGCCAAGAGCCATATCAGGTTCTTCTTCACAAAGGTCTGTTAAATCAATCTTTAGGTCCTTAAGAGCATCTGCACAAACATTAAATAAATGTAGATTGTGGAGATTGTTTCCAGTAAGACGGCCCATTAAGAATTCAGCTGAAAGATAGTGCACTGCGCGAGTATCATTCTTAGCATGGGTCTGCTGAGTCTGAGTTAAACGTTCATAAACGAGCTCATTTACAGCAGCACAAGTAGCCTTCCACCATGCTTGCTTGCTTGCCTTATTTTCGCTAGTACCTAAAGTAGAATGAAGATGATGAATAATCTTCTGCTTAAAAGTTTCTTTATCTAGTGAAGCGAAATCGAAAGAAGATGCAACTTCTGCCTTTTTTCTTGCCATAACTTTAATTTTCCTTTTTTACTCGATAAATACCGAGCTACAATCCAATACCAATGTAAAAAACACATGGCATAAGTAACGCAGTAAATATTATCTAATGACACTATTTTATTATTTGATCTAAATCAAATAAAACTCAAAAAATGTCACCTATGTCTCTCTTTGTAGGAGTTTACTAAAAATCATGGTTAATATACAACGTTATGTACACACAAATACAACAAAATTTCTAAGTTTTGACAGCTGTAACACAATAAAAATAATAGTTCACAAATATTATGTAATTTAATGAAAACGCATTGGATTTATATCAAACAAATGGCATTTATTTATAATATAGAGTGTTTTTTAACCAAAAAAAACAATTTTCCCTAAAAATTACTTTTTATTTTTGTGATGTATATCACATTTTAAAAGCGTTAAATTGTCCGTTTTATAAACAAATAGAAGTATCTATAAAAAATTGGAGATTAATTTTAGATATTAGGCATGAAAACGCAAAAAATTTGATATATTTCACAAATTATAATTTTTCACACTCTTTATGATAGCCATACAAACAAATACTATTACTTGTCACAAATAATCAAAACCTATAATAAGTAGAATTTATTACAATAAATTAAAATGCCCAAGATTT
>CAZTNG010000071.1:7287-11959 GCA_964615195.1 uncultured Enterobacterales bacterium | reverse complement strand
CCTTGGAATTTTGCCAAAAGTTAGGCCGCTAAAATAATAGCGACCTAATACAAAATTTATGAACTTAAAATGACTATAAACATCTAAGTAGTATTAAAACAATTTAAAATTGCACGATGTTATTAAACAACTTTAATAAAACATTAATAATTATGAGGGGATACTAGATGAAAAAAAGACTTTTTGTTATTAGCTCCATTGCTATTATGGCAGCAATATCTTTACAAGGATGCATACTTGTAGATGATGGTTACGGTTATGGTTACGATTACGGGCCATCACCTTCAACTGTATATATAGATACAGGTCCATCATATATTCCACCACCACCTCATCATCATCATCATCATCATCATCATCATCGTGATCATGGTCCACGTATAGATCATGGTCCTGGGTTTGATCACGGCCCAGGTGGTAGACCAGGTCACGGCCCAGGTGGTAGACCAGGTCACGGCCCAGGTGGTAGACCAGGTCACGGCCCAGGTGGTAGACCAGATCACGGTCCAGGCGATAGACCAGATTTCGGTCCAGGTGGTAGACCAGATCATGGTCCAGGTGGACATGGAAGAAGATAAACATATTGAATAAATATTAATATTTGATACTTTTTATTAAGGCATAATTAGAAAAACTAATTATGCCTTTTTAAATATCAAAAAATCTATTAAATGCTAATATTTCATTAAAATCTACTTAATGTTTTTTGCAAAAAGCTATATCTTCATCCAAATAGCAGGTCTAACTGCATTATTAGTATAATCTACGTTATTACCTTCTTTGTAAATGTCTCCAGCACCATTAACATATATAGCATAAAATAAACTTGCACCTGAAGATCTCAACCACCAACAACAATTATTATTATTGTTTACATATACACCCTTATGCTTTGCATAGTTTGTTGGACAACAAATCAAGTTTTCTTTATTTTTAATGTATTGATTTACCTCATCAATACTTAATAAAAAAACCTTATCCTTAACACTAATTCCACCTCTAGAATTTTCTATGGTAATAGGAATAATAGAATTACGTTCATCTTCATTAAAAGCGTCATTCAAAAACTCTTCATTTAACCAAGATCTCAAAGAACACTTATCCCAACTCGTACAACCATAATTCTCATTAAAAGCCATTGGTGCAAGACCTTCCTTTGAAAGTAATAAAACTCTATTAGGCTCAAGAGCTAATACCAACCACTCTATTGGTTCCTTTGGCTTAAGCGAACTACTTATACGAGATAAACGGGATATCAAACCAATAAAAGTATTGTGTTTTCCACAATAATAATTACCAAACTTAGTATAGCTACCAACCTGCAAAAGCCATAAAGAACCTAGCTTTGATAATATTAATTGCTGTTTAGCTGGCACCTGTTTTTTGTATATAGCAGTAAGCTCACTTCTGTGTTCCATCAAAAAGTCTTGAGCTTTTGCACTAGGTTTCATTTGTTTGACATATTCAATAAAAGATTCCACATTACTAAAAACGAAATCTCCAAAATAAAACAACTCATTACATTTTTGTAAGCAAAGTTGTAAAGCTTGTTGATCTTCTATGGAAACCTTTGATAATAAATCTTCCATAGAATCAGTGCAGTTAGATTTAAACTTTAAAAGCTCCTGACAACGATTTTGACTTAACAAAGTATCAATGTATAAACTGATATCACGTGCATTTTTAAAATAATAATGAGCTTCAGCTGAACCTATAGTCAAAGTATTATTTTCATTAATTAGATTTTTTGTAAAATCCTTTAATTGTTCACCAGAAAAAATATTTTTTTGTAATTCTAAATCTACCTTATTACTTTCACAAAAGTTCGCAAATTCTTGTAAATTTTTACTGTATAGAGAACCTATAAAATCATTAAATTCTGCAATGCTTTCAAAGCATGTATCTTTTAATTTTATAAAGCTTCTATTAGTTAATGCATTACCTAAACGTTGTGCTTGAGCTAAAGGAGGTAAAGGATTTTGAGTTAGTAAACTTGTATTATTTTTGATTAACTCTAAAAAATATTCCTTATTATCTACTCTCGTTAATTTAACATAACTCTTCAGTATCCCTTTACTTAAAAGAGTACTTGCAGAATTAATCAATAATTCTCTTGGATTAGGTTGCTTTAATTCCTTTAACAAAGCCAAACCATACGCATATAAGGAGTCAAAGCTTAAACCCTGCCAATAAAGCTTAGTAATATCAGGCTCTAATCCATACATAGCATTCATAAAAGCAATTTCACTATTTTCAGAACTAAGCTGATATAAATGATCTGCTTGTTTACAAATATTTACAAAAATTTCATTCTCTAATAACTCATAATGGCGTACTAATGATCCTCTGAATAGTTCTTTCAAACCAAGATCCCAAGAAAGTAGTAAAGCTTCAACCAATTCCTTATTATCATAAAATGTTTCGCCATCAAAAATATAAGGCATTTTATTTATATTATTAGGAATAACTCTTTGTTGATCTTCTATAGTGGCAACATACCCTGGAATTGGTTGTCTTTCACCTTTAAGCCATTTTTGGATTTCTTCATAACCCCAACGCCTATTAGGATTAGACTTATCATTTCTGTTTGATATATCTTTATATGTTAGACCTTCAATCAATGCTTTTAGATCCTGATTAAATCCTTCAGGAAAGGGAATCTTCTGAATTTGAGCAAAACCTGCAAGATTCTCAATATTGATATTTTGGTATGGTGTAAACCCTGTAACAAGCTCATATAACGTTATACCCAAAGAATAATAGTCAGAATCATCTAAAAATAAACCAGTATTAGTTTCAGGAGCACTATAAAAAGGGGATTTACCTGTTTGTGTAACCACAATAGTATTACCCTTTGTCATAGAACTAATGCCAAAGTCTATCAAAACAATATGTTCTTGATCGTTAGAAATCATCAAATTTGAAGGCTTAAGATCTTTGTGAATAATCCCCTCGTCATGGATTGCTTTAAGTCCATCTGCTATGGAAGGAATAATTAGCCCTTTCAATTCGTCTACATTAAAACGTATTCCCTGCTCAATATAAGAACCTAAACTATTATTCTTATAAAAAGGAATAACAATATACGGGAAACCCTGAATTTCACCTTTATCCAAAAAATCAGCAACATTAGGATTATCAAGCTTAAGTAACTTATCTAATATTTCAGCTTTAATAGCCTGTTTTCTTCTAAAAAGCTTTAAAACACATATAGATCCATTTCTTAAATCTAAAACCTTGTATAAATCAGCTTCTCCAGAACTAACAGAAATCATTTCTATTACTTTATATATACCATTTACTTCTTGGTTTTGCTTAAGCTTTATTGAAACAAAATTACTTTTTATATTTAATATTGTTTTTAGTTTTTTGGAAAAAACATTAATTATTGTTGTATTATTAGACATTTTTATTCCTAACTAGCACCTAATAATCTATCCTAAATTATTAATAATAAATCATTTACAAATGAAAGATATTAACTAAATTTAAACTACCATCTAAAATAATATACGTTGAATTATCTTGCATTTGTAATGCTTTTCTAGGCGCCACACTTGCGGCATATATAGCATCTTCTACTGATAAACAACAGTTATCTACTAGATTTTTAACACCATCTAGCATTGTTAGTCTAGAACCAGCTAACGTACCATTTTCATCAACACAGCCATGCATTGGATCGTTATAAATCACCTTATTTGCAAAACTAAAAGATACATAGGAACCTACATCCTGTACGCCGGCCGCAGACAAAGCGTCTGTAGTTAATATAAAATGATCCCCTAACAATCTCCAAGCAATTTTTACCATAGGATAAGATACATGCACACCATCAGCTATCACACCAGTATAAATTTTACTATTAGCTAAAACAGCTTCTACAGCCATTGGGTTCCTTCCATTAGGAGATTTTGACATGGCATTAAATAAATGTGTGGCCATAGAAGCCCCCTTCTCAAAAAATCCCATAGCCGTTGAATAATCACAAGATGTATGCCCTAAAGATAGCTTAATTCCATTTTGCAAAAGAATATTAATACAATCTTGATCTAGACATAACGGATCAACAGTAAGATAAGCAATAGCATCCTTAAAGAGAAGTATAAGTTTTAGGTCTTCTGCAGACATTTTTCTTATATTTTCCTTTGAATGTATCCCACACTTTGAACTGCTAATAAAAGGCCCCTCTAAATGTACTCCAGGAATAACATTAGGATGCTTTTGCATAAATGCACGAGTGTTTTCTAAAGTATCTAGCATGTGCTCATAAGAACTAGATATAACTGTTGGAACAAATTGCGAAACACCATCTCTTAACATACTTTCATTCATGCACTCTAATGCGTGAACAGTTAATTCCTTATCTAGAGATATAGTATCATAACCATTAACCTGAATATCCAAGAACGCCGGAGCTAAGAAATAATCCTGATCACTATCAGCAAAAAACTTTAAATTAGGTAAATCAGCAGCCAAATTACAATATAATTTGTTTAACATATTATTATTCCTCAAACACAATATTATTAACGTATTCTACCAAACCTTAAAAACACTAAAAAGGCATTTACGACTAAACATAAATGCCTTTTCACTACGAGAACAACTAAAATAGATTATTTCTTATTCTTGCTATCCTCTAATGCTGACGCCCATTCATCCATTACAT
>CAZTNG010000071.1:0-7187 GCA_964615195.1 uncultured Enterobacterales bacterium | reverse complement strand
CTGCATCTTTCTGTGGTGCTTCTGCTTTCGGAGCTTCTTTGCTTTCCTCTAGTGCCGATGCCCATTCATCCATTACATCTGCATCTTTCTGTGGTGCTTCTGCTTTCGGAGCTTCTTTGCTTTCCTCTAGTGCTGATGCCCATTCATCCATTACATTTTCATCTGTTTTTGCAACAACTGGTTCTGGAGCATCTTCAGAAAGATCAATACTATCATCCATAGTTCTAGCAACATTAGGAGTTGGAATATCAATCTCTGACACAGCACTAGGAGCAATAGGCTCAGACTCGCGAGTTTTAATTTTCTTTAAATCATCTTTAAATCCTGACTCATCTAAATCTCCTGTACTTGCACTATTAGTATAACGAGGAGGAACTAAATCAGGAGGATTATCAGTTGGTGCTACATGTTCAACCACTAAATCTGGTATTCCTTCATCTGGTGACTCTAAATCTGGCATTAATCCTATGTTATCGGATGATAATTCAGGAGACTTCTTAGGATCCACTTTCTTTGCAGTTGCATTTGAATTGTCATTAGTATTGAAATCATCATCACTTATTGATCCAATTGAATTGTCAAAGACATTAACATTTAAATCATCTAGACCAACATCAGGACCAACATCGTCATCCTCACTAAGCGCTTGACGCATCTTATTTCGTTTCATTCTTAGTAAAGCAAATCCCAAACCAACTAGTAGCATTAAAATTGCAACGGAAGTGGAAATTAACATAACTAATGAACTATCTTTCGTATCGCTAATTTCTTTCTGAACAACTTCTGAAGCTTTCTCTACTTGTTTTTCTTGATTAACAGAGAAATTATCAAACTTTTCTTTTAATTCAAGTAATAGCTGACGCTGAAGAGCATTATCCTCCATTAACTGCTTATTTTGATACTCTAGTGAACTTATTTTGTCCATTAATGCAGTATTATTTACAGCATTTACTTGTTCCTTACTTTCATTTTTATTAGGATTCGTTACTGTATCTTCACCAAAAGACAAAGCCGCACCTTTTACACTTGGATCATCACTAGATGATTGTTCACTATCAACGGAATCTAAATCTGTTACTGCAGGTGACTCTGACTTAGAATTATCTTTTAAAGTAACAACTCGTTTACCATTATCAGAAATTGTTTCATTCTCATCAGGAATCATTAACTCTTCGTCATCAAGCTGAATTTCAGTTTTTGCATCATTTTTAGCTTTTTCAAGCTTAGCTAAGCGAGCCTGTTCCTCCATTGTGAGTTTATCTAAGCAATCTAAATATGACTTATCAATCTCATGAACTTTCTTTTCTCTTTCATCCTTTTGCTTTTTTAAAGCGGCGATGCTAGCATCCTCTTCTGCCCATGGCAAATCTAACTCTGGCAATTTGTAATTTTTTATGGTGTGATCATTAAATTTTGACTCAATAATCTTACCAACATTAGGGTCTTCTAGAGCTATTCTTGCAGTAGTAGGAATTTGAATTTGTTTATCAGCAATTGGTCCATTAGATCCAAAAGATTTAGGATTTTGACGATAAAGAGCTGCAATAATTTGATAATCATCCAAAGCTACACCATCATCAGGTCTGCTCCTAGTCGCAAGCTTTATAATATTGTCACCTTTTAAAATAGTGATTTGATTAAAAATACCATTTAAATCAACACGTGGTATTTGAGGCTTTGGAACTAGAATATCCTTTGGATAATCCATTTTTTTGCAAACTTCATTTGGTGTAGCTTCAAGACCTTTTTTTTCATCAGCCTTTTTGCTAACATCCTTAGGCGTATGCTTTCTATTTTCATTAGTGGTAGATGAAGCTCTTTGCTGGTAAGTTGTCGGTGTAGTAGAATTTGGTCTCACAACCCCACCAGGGCCACGGATCTCAATTTCCTGCTCTTCTATACTAATGGCGTTAGTCGATGAAACGGCTAAAGCTACCATTATAGATAAAGTTAATAATTTCCAACGCATGATAAATCTACCCCATAGTGGCAATAAACTGCCGATATTCTTTTGTAATCTCAAAAAATACCAACTCTTCTGCTATATAACGTCAAATCACAGTCATTCTTGACATAACTTAACTTGTTATAGCAAAATTCGTGCTACTTTTCGCATTTTTATAATTTATTATTTAATAGCTTAACAATTTAATAGCATTTTAAAAACATACAGCCTATATTTTTTAGCAATTTTGTGAAAAGCAAAGCTTTTATCGCAAAAGACTTGTAATAAAAAAATAATAAGCTTTAAAAAATAAAAAGGATCAAAGTAATTTAACCTCGATCCAATTTCATACATAATAACTATTAATTTTTAATTTTCGTTTCTAAATAAGCCTTTCGCTTTGCTAAAACATCAGCAAGTTTTTTATCGTAGTCATTTGACTGCTTTAACGCAGGCATATTCTTCAAAGTAATCACACTTCCTTTTTTGCCTAAATAATTAGCATATGTTGTATCAGACTCCAATAGAATCTGATCAACAGTAGGAATATTTAACTTAGCCTTCGCATATGGATACAGAGGGCCTTTATCACCAAAACATTCAGGATTCTTTCTATAAATAGCTGCTATTAACATACCACGAGTAATACCTAATTTTTTTGCATTACTAGGTAGCATATCTCTTACTAACTTATCTGTGCCATACCCTTCACTTACAATATAAACGCCTGCATTAACTTTCATGTCAACAGTTGAAGTCTTTTTAGGCAACGGGAACAAAGAATCTAAATCCGCACTATAAAGCATTTCTTCTGTAATTTCTTTTGGTTTTAGATCTGAATTTGGTGTATCTATAACCATTGAATCACTTACCTGAGTAGTAGCAACTCCAACTTGTGTTAAAGTTTCAGGATTTGAAGTTGCTTCATCAACTTTTGCTATATTTTCATTGGTACTATTTTTTTGATTAGAATCTGCTAAGACATCTTCAGCCTTTGCTGTATTGTCTTCTTTTACTATAGCTACTTCTGTAGTTTTATTCTCAGGAACATTTGTTTCACTTAAATCATCAGCAATTGATTCGGACTTTGCTGAATCATCAACAGCAGATGAAACTGAATTGTCTGCAATTTCAACAGCGTTTGAGTCTTCTTTATTTTCCAAAGCAACTTCAACTAACTCTGATTGTTGTTCTGTTTGTTCTTCAGTTTGTGCAACTACAACGTTTTCAGATTCAGAATTATTATCTACAACTGATGAGGAAGCTATATTAACTAATTCTTCAGATGAAGGATCGTTAATTCTTTGGTTATTATCTTCAACAAACTCAACTGAAAACTGATCTAGTTTTGTTAAATCAGACAAATCAGCAACACTCTGTGTTTGCGTTGTTTTTGCAGAAGTATTCTTACTTGGTTTTACGTTCTTATCATCCGCATTTGCTATGCTGATCGATGCGATACATATTGCCAAGACAAGAGCTTTAACTCTCATAACAAATATCCTTAGGTTATACTACTCTTATTATATTGTGCTACTATTTATCAATATATCTTATTTCTTGCATTCTAACATCTTAATATTTTTCTTAAAAATTTAAAGCTTTGTGAAAATACATAATCAAATAAAAATAAATATTATTTTTTAACAGCAGGTTTCGGACCTTTAAGAACAAAGACACAAGGAATATCCTTACTAAGTTGTTTTAATAAAATATTACCTTTTGCTAATTCCTCTGCTGTTAATTGTTTTTCTAATGCATCAACGTTGGATGTATTGTATTTCATAGCTGAAACGTTTTTACTGCAAGAACGAGCTAACGCGCCCCAAGCATAAGCTTGACTCATATCATAAGTACCATAAACTGTAGACTTAAACGATTCGCTATATATTAATTGAGCAACAATATCACCCATATAGGCCAAATTTTTTAAATACGGCTCTGATTTAATAACATTTTTTGCTAAAGTTGCAGCTCTGTAATAACGATACATATTCCAATTAGCAACTCCCTTAATAGAATCATCTGCATCCTTAGAATTGATAATTCTATCATAGTAAGATTTAGCAACATTTATGCTATCAGCATTTTTATCCACTCTATCTGCTTGCATTTGCAAATATTGAGCATAAGCAAGTGCAGCTTCATAATTGCTAGGTTCATCAGCAAGTTTCTTTAGAATAGGCTCTTCTTTATCTACCTCAAAAGCTCCTAATGAAAGCTTTACTTGAAGATAACGTAAAACACCTTCGTCTGTCTTATCTGTAGCTAAAGAATCCAAAAAGCGAACTACGTTAGGATTTAATTCCTTCTTTTTTGCCTTTTCAATGTCATACTCTGTCATAACATACATTGCCTTTGCCTCATTATTACCAGCCTTTGCTGCTAAATACATAAAGTGCAAATATGCTTGCTTATTAGGTTCATGTACAAAATCTCCATCGTATATACCAGTATAATTCCATAAACCAATTAAATAATGCAAAGTAGGATTTACATCATTACTTTCTGCTTCTTTTAAACATTCATTATATAATTCATCGTTAATGGTATATTTCTTGGCATCTTCTAGACAATTAGCCATAACGCCACTAGAAAACGCAGCTGTAATAGCACAAAAGACAATTTTTTGGCAAAATTTTAACATACATATCCCACAAATAATAAGTAACCTGCTTTTAAGCAAACTGTTGTATTTAAATATTAAATTACAAACTAATATAACAAAATGCTAGCAATAGCATTATAGATACAAATCACATTATTTAAATTAATTACTCACCTAAAATACGACACTTTGCACATTTAATTAATGAATTTATTGAATTGTCTTCCTAAAGTGTTTTTTTAAATAACCTATAATTAGTTCCTAGATAAAAAACTTTTTAAATCAGCCTTTTGCAAAAAAGGGATAACTTTGACAATATTTTTTACTAATCAAACGATTTTATAAAAATACTTACAGAAATTTTTAATAAAATACTTAATTAAATTGAAAAGAGATACCAATAAAGTACAATTTTGCTAGATTTTTCAAGTGGCAAGAGCATGTTTAACACTAGCATCAACAACAAGTTGCATAATTTGCGATCCTTTGAACGTAATCTAACATAGCTATCATTGAAACAATATTGCAATTTTGTTAAAATATTAACAACTCGGATCATTGCAATGTTCCTTTATTAATAACAAGTAACACTATTGTGTTGAAGGTTTTTTTCTTATGCTCGGAACTCCATATTCTCCAAATGCCACCAAAGCAATGTTGCTAGGTTGTGGCGAACTCGGCAAGGAAGTTTGTATTGAACTTCAGCGTTTAGGTGTTGAAGTTGTAGCAGTTGATCGCTACGAACACGCTCCAGCAATGCAGGTTGCTCATCATTACCACGTAATTGACATGCTTGACGGAGCTCAGCTTGAAGCAATTATTGAGCAAGAAAAGCCTGATTACATTATTCCTGAAATTGAAGCTATTGCTACCTCAAAGTTAGTGGAACTAGAAAAGAAAGGTTTTAAAGTTGTACCAAGTAGCTTTGCTACAATCACAACAATGGATCGTGAAGGCATTCGTACACTAGCAGCAGACACACTTAAAATTCCTACAACAAAATATGTATTTGCAGATAATTTAGAAGATTTCAAAAAAGGTGTTGAACAAATAGGAATTCCTTGCGTTATTAAACCTGTAATGAGTTCTTCAGGAAAAGGCCAAAGCATTATTAAATCAGCTGATCAAATTGAACATGCTTGGAATTTTGCGCATGATGAAGGTCGTGGCCACAAGACAAAAGTTATCATTGAAGAATTCTTAAAATTTGATTACGAGATTACTTTGCTTACAATTAGTGCTGTTGACGGTTTCCACTTCTGTTTACCTATTGGTCATAGACAAGAAGATGGTGATTACCGTGAAAGTTGGCAGCCACAAAAAATGTCTGATAAGGTACTTGTAAAAGCTCAATTTATAGCAAAAGAAATTGTTGACGCCTTAGATGGTTATGGGCTTTACGGTGTAGAATTATTTGTTGTTGGTGAAGAAGTTTATTTTAGTGAGGTTTCTCCACGTCCACATGATACAGGCATGGTAACAATGATCTCTCAGAATTTAAGTGAATTTGCCTTACACGTTAGAGCAATCCTTGGGTTACCTATTGGCAACATTTTAAATTATGGTGCAGCAGCATCTGTTGCTTTATTAGGTAATGGCGAATCAGAAAATATCACCTTTGACAATATACCTAAAGCTCTTAGCCATTACCCTACTGCACAAATTCGCTTATTTGGTAAACCAGAAATTCATGGTCGTAGACGTTTAGGTGTTGTTTTAACCGTTGCAGAAAGTACTGAGCAGGCGGTTGCAGCTGGCAAATCTGTCGCAAATGATATACACATTCTTTATAACAAGAATAATTAAGCACTTAACATATCAATTTTATTCATAAGAAGGGCTCAAAAGCCCTTTTTTAATTTAGAAATTATAATTTATTTATAGGAGCAAACATGTCTTTAGAAAATTATAGAACAACGGATCCTTTTATGCTTTTATCCATGGTTAATATGTACTTACGTGATAATAATGAATCATTGATAGAATTTTGTAAACGCAATGAAATTGACAAATTAGAACTTGAAAACATCTTAGCAAAAGTTGGTTTTACATATAACGAAATAAGCAATCAATTTAAATAAACTAATTTTGAAGAAACAATCTGAAAAACATATAGATTCATTAAGATCTTCTTATGTAAAATAAGAAAGATCTTAGTGAGTTTAGATAAAAAAATATTTGTGTATGCTTATATTATACAGAACAAACAAAATCTTAAATTTTCAATAAAAAGGATAATTAAAGCTATCCAAAAATCAAATTTTAAGATTTAAGAAGGCTTTTCACACTATCAGCTAAAGGCCAATTTACAGCTAAACTAGCCTTTAAATTCAATATTACAAGGATCAACTTTTAAAATATAAATACCTGTATTTTTTGAAGCATCTTTTATAACAAAAAACTCTAGTATTGAAGTAACATCAATATGCTTCTTTAATCCATTACCTACGTCCTTAATTAATCTTTCCCATAAACCTCTATGGCTTTGTATAATAACTTTCACATCTTCAGAAGATTCAGAATAAAAACTACGGCTTTTATCTCCATCCTGAAGTATTGATTTCTTACCTACATTAATTAATAAGGCTCTTCGTGCATATCTGTGGGTAAAATTTAAAAAGCAGTGCACGATAA
>CAZTNG010000070.1:4954-12047 GCA_964615195.1 uncultured Enterobacterales bacterium | reverse complement strand
GATTTAAGTAGAATAGGTGCTCAATCATCAAGAATCTCCGAACTTGCTAAAATTTTTAGACAACATGGTATTTCTTTAGATGATACTAAGCTAGACGATTTAAGTCAGATAGCTATAGATATGGTGCGAAATTCGATACAAGCTGTAATCAATAATGATGTTGCTTTAGCTGAATCTGTGATACGTGGTGATGATGATGTAGATACAGCTTTTCAGGTAGTTAAACAAAAAATTGCAACTTTAATCATAAAGCAACCAGAGTCTGGAGATTTACTTATTGATTTGATGCTAGTAGGTAAATATTATGAGCGTATAGGTGATCATAGTGTTAATATCGCTAAGTTAGTTAAATATAGATTGAATGGTAAAGATGCATAATGATATACGTAGTTGAAGATGATGCCAGTATTAGAGAACTTGTTGTTTATACCTTTAATGGTTCAGGTTTAGAGAGTCGTGGTTTTGAAAAGCCTTCAGAGTTTTTTGCTGCGGTGAAGGAACAATTGCCTAAATTAGTACTTTTAGATTTAATGTTACCTGAGCAAGATGGTATGAGTATACTAGCTAAACTAAGAGCTGATCCTGTTACTAAAGACATACCTGTAATGATCGTTTCAGCTAAGGATAGCGAGTTTGACAAAATTAAAGGCCTTGATAACGGAGCTGATGATTATGTTACTAAGCCTTTTGGGATGATGGAGCTCGTATCTAGAGTTAAAGTTCAACTACGTCATATACAAAATAACAATAAGGCAAACAATAATGAAGATCTATTAAAGGTCGATGAATTATGCATGGATTGCCGTTTGCATAAGATAACTATAAGAGCTGAAGAAATAGCTCTTACTCTTAAAGAGTTTGAATTGCTATGTCTATTACTTAGACATCCAGAGCAGGTTTTTACACGTGAGCAGTTGTTAGACAAGGTTTGGGGTATAGATTGCTATATTGAATCAAGAACTGTCGATGTGCATATTAGAACTTTAAGAGTAAAGCTAGGTGATTATGGATATCTAGTAGAAACGGTTCGTGGTGTTGGTTATAGACTAGGTAAAAAGGATTAATGAAAGAGAGAATATTTCGAAGTATTGTTGTAATTTCTTTTATGACCTGCTTAGTTAGTGCAGTAATGTTTTCCTCAGTTTATTATTATAATGAGGAAAAGAATTTACGCGTTGAACTGCAGGAAAAGTTTGATTATATAAAAAATGGCTATGAGACTAATGGTCAATCGTACCTAAATAGCTTGAAAAATTCCTCTGATCGTATAACGCTTATAGATAAAGATGGTACTGTGATTTTTGATAACAAAGCGATTGTTAATCAAATGGTAAATCACGCAAATCGTCAAGAGTTCATGGAAGCATATAAAAATGGTGTTGGTGAGGGCTATAGAACTTCGGCAACACTTTCATATCGCACATATTATTATGCAGAGTTATTAAATGATGGAAAGGTTTTAAGGTTATCAGAAAACCTAGAATCTATATTCCATATGTTTGTAATGATTGTTCCTAAAATTATTGCAATAATGATCTGCATAGTGTTAGTAATTCTTGTTTTTTCAAGATTTGTAACTATGAAAATAGTGGCGCCTTTGAATAAGCTTTCTTTATTATCTACTGAAGCTGAAATGCCATATAAGGAAATATATCCATTTTTACAGAAGATTAAAGATCAAAGTAAATTAATAAATTCTCAGATTACAACGTTACAAAGACATGAAACTGAATTTAGAATTATTTTTGAGAATATGACTGAAGGTTTGATGTTGATTGATGGTAATGGTGTCATAAAGGTTAAGAGTTTAGTTTGCGATCGCTTCTTACGTTTAGTAGGACTAGTAGATTCAAATGGTAATCTAGTTTTTGATGAAGACATTCCGGTAATTCATTGTATAAAGCAAACGTTAAAAAAGGGCATTAACACTTCACTAATAGTGGAAAAGAATGAAAAGTTTTTAAATTTTTTAATAAATCCAATTATTTTAACTGGCGCTGAAACGGAAGGTGCCATAGTAGTAATAATAGATGTAACTGAATCTGTAAGTAGAGAGCAGCTTCGTCGAGAATTCTCAGCAAATGTGTCTCATGAACTAAAAACTCCATTAACCTCAATTTCTGGTTTTGCAGAAATTATTAGAAATGGCATTGCTAAGCCAGAAGATATTAAGCATTTTGCGGATAACATTCATAACGAAGCCCAACGTTTATTAACGTTAATAGCTGATATTATTCATTTGTCTACTTTAGATGAAAATTCTACAGTAAAGTTAGAAACAGAAAATTTAGACATCTACGCGCTAACTTTAAATATTATGTATTATCTAAAAAATGCAACAGAACAAAAATATATTAAAGTGAAGTACGATAAGAATTGTGGCCCAACTATTATAAACTGTGTTACTCGTATTGTTGAAGAGTGCTTTTATAATTTATGTGATAATGCAATTAAGTATAATAGGTTAGGTGGAACGATTAGTTTTAACATCTATAATAAGGATGTAGATACTGTTGTGTGGCAGATAAGCGACACTGGTATAGGAATACCTTATCAAGATCAAGATAGAGTTTTTGAGAGATTTTTTAGAGTTGATAAAAGTCATTCTAAGTCAATAGGTGGTACAGGTTTAGGGCTTTCTATTGTAAAACATGGTTTAGCTAAACTTGGTGGTACTATAGACTTAACTAGTGTTGAAGGACAAGGTTCTACATTTACAATTACATTGCCTAAAAAGATGCCTGTTGTGCAATTAAATACATAAAAATTTTAATTTAAGAATCTATATACAGAAGAATGTTTTTTTAGGCATTTAAATAATTGAGATGTGTGTAAACTTTCAACATTAAGACATGAAAATAAGTCTAAAGCCCCATTTTTTAAACACTTATAGTGTTTTAAAAATACTTTTGTGATAAATTAGCTATTAAAGATTAATAGCTATTAAGTGGGTACATGATAATGGTAGATAATGAAAATAGCTCTATTTATAATCCTGAAAGAGGTACCATGTTTGATTCTGGTGTCGTAGAGGCCATACATGAAAGACATGAATTACGTGTACGTGATGTGCAACAGAAGGTTAGTGCCCAATTTGATGGATTAAAACGTTTTGCTCGTGATTTATGGAAAGTTCAACGTTTTGAAGATCTTATTTTTGGTAGAGTTGTTATCCCTTTTGATGTAGTTAACACATATGTTCAAGAGCTACAGTTTCCAAAGGTTATAGATAATGTGAAGATCGGTGGTTTAGCTACCGGTGAGTTACTAGTTACAATTAACCATAAAAAACATGGTTGTATTTTTTTAAATATAGCAGTGCATGAAATTCTTATTGAGAAGAAATCTGTAAAGTTAGGTGTATGCCTAAAAAGTTGGGAAATGCCTGATGCTTCATGGTTTGTTCGTAATATGATAAAAATTGGCTTGATGATGACTGGTTTAGAAATTGCTGCCTTAAATAAAGCAATACCATCGGTTGAATTTAAGAAAGGTACTCTAGATAACGAATACGAGATTGATTTAACCAATGTTGTGCAAGTAGGTCTCAAGGACTATGAATTATCCATGGATATGATTCGCTTACTTGATTGGGGTATTAACGATAAGTCTATTGGCTTACAGCTTTCAATCAATGCAGAAAAACTTGTGAATTATCTAAAGAAGAGAATGCCAATTCTTTTTGATTAGGAATTAAAATAAAAAATAAAGGCAAGCATTTATAAACATATTTGCTTGCCTTTTTGTTAGCTACTAAAAAAGTATTTAGTATTTTGTATAGAAATTCTCATCACTAATAACTAAAAAATAAATACATTCAATAAAAGCAAGTAATGAAGGAATTCCTGTCCAGCAAAATAGTATATAGAAAATACCTAGAATAACATTACCAGCACCGCCAAGATAAAATCTATGAATCCCCAATCCGCCTAAAAAGAAAGCGATTACTGCGGTTGCAATTCTGCTTTTATGATAAGCTTGTTGTGGTAAGTTATTTGAAAAGCCATTTGATAATTCTGCATCTGTTGCATCACTCTTTGTACCACAACGAGGGCAAAATTGAGTGTCACTATTTATTTCCAGTCCACATTTTTTACAAAACATATTTAATCCTCGTTTTAAAAAACTAATTTACAATGGAGTTAATGATTTTATCTTTTTTAAATTGTCCAACAAATGTATATTTTAAAATGCATACAAAATTTTGCTAAACCAAAAATATTTCAGTAATTATTGTAAATCAATTTTGAACTTTGTAAAAATGGAATTGTGATAATTTGATTAAATTCAATTTTAAGTGCAAAGTAAATCACTAATGGAAATGACTCTCATAAGTCATGAGAGCCTGAAATTTGTTTCTTTTTACTTTAAAATTAGAATTATTTTAATTTGTCATTTTACATTATGAGCGCTGTTAGGTATCATTATAGTATGTAAGAAGCATCACTAAATTGGCTTAATAAAAGCTATTTTATATTTCGCCTTTTTTAGTTGATGTTTTAAGTCTTGAATAGTATAAATTAACTTCGATATTGAGAGTGTTTTTTTAAGATGCAATTTAATCAAATTTACAGCAACCTAGATTTTAAGGGCCAGAATGTAACCGTAGTAGGTCACAAGAATCCAGATTCAGATTCAGTATGTTCAGCTATCGCATTAGCTAATCTTTTTAATAAGGTTGGTGTTACTGCAGAAGCTATGGTTAGCGGTAAGATCAATAATGAAACAGTATTCATTTTAAAGAGCTTTGGTGTTTCTGTACCAAATATATTAGAAAATGCAACAGGTAAGACTGTAGCAATTGTTGACCACTCAAGCTTTGGTCAAGCAGTTAAAGGTATGGAAGAAGCAAACATTGTTGAAATCCTTGATCACCATGCTTTAGGTAACATGGTTACATCTGCACCTTTAGTAATTAAGGCTCTTCCAGTTGGTTCTTCAGCTACTATTGTTTACTTTGAATACCAGCAGGCAGGCGTAGAATTAGATAAAGCAACAGCAGGAATTTTAGCTTCAGCTCTATTGTCTGATACTGTAAATTTAACCTCTGCTACAACAACTGATATTGATAAAGAAGTTGCAGCTAAATTAATTGCTTTAGCTGATATCAAGGATGTTGCTGCTTATTTTGATAAAATGTCTGAAGCTGCAGCTTCATATGATGGTTTATCAGATGAAGAAATTTTTAATGCAGATTATAAAGAATTTGCAATGGGTAGTAAGAAGGTTGGTATCACTCAGGTGAACATGCTTGCTTCTACTCGTGACGAATTGACAGCTCGTATGAATACAGCAATGGGTGATCTTTTTGCAAAGAAGGGTGCTGATATGCTATTCGTTATGGCAACTGACAGAGACGCAGTTAAAACTGAAATGCTTTATTTCGGTGAAGGCGCTAAAGAAGCTTGTGCAGCATCATTTGCATCAACTGATGGTAACAGATTCTTCATTAATTCAATAGCTTCTCGTAAGAAGGAAGTTGTTCCTAATCTTATGGCTGTAATCAAGTAATAAATAAAATTACTTATTAGCTAACAAATATAAGCACCGCCAGTTTTCAACAAGGCGGTGTTTTATTATACTAAATACACTTTCTCTAATATTTTTCTCTAATATTTTTGTTAATTACTTTTTTATTTATATATGTTTGAAACATAGGACTATGAATGAACTTTAAAAAATTATTTATGCCATTGGTTTTAGTTATATTATTGGTAACTACTAATAGCCACGCATCTGAAACTAATGAATTAACTCAACTAAATCAAATATATAGTAATCTTGTTTTAAATGGACAAAAAATTATTGTTGTAGGTCATAAAAACCCAGATTCAGATACAGTATGTTCTGCTATTGCTTTTGCTAATTTGCTTAATAAGCTAGGTTACGATGCTGAAGCTCGAGTTAGTGGAAAGATTAATAATGAAACAAAGTTTATTTTGAAGAGCTTAGAAATAGAAGTGCCAAGTATTTTAGAAAATGCAAATAATAAAACTGTAGCTTTAGTTGACCATTCTAGCTTTAGTCAAGCGGTAAATGGGATGGAACAAGCCAATATTATTGGTATTATAGATCATCATGCTTTAGGAAATATTGTAACTTCCGCACCTTTGGTTATTAAGTTTTTACCTGTTGGTGCTACAGCAACTATTATTTATTATGAATATTTGCAAGCTGGTGTGGAATTAGATGTAAATACTGCAGGTTTGTTATTGTCAGCTTTATTATCAGATACCATCAATTTAACTTCTTCAACAACTACTAATATTGATAAAGCTGTAGCAACTAAACTTATTAAATTATCTAAAGTGAAGGATGTTAATGTTTATTTTAATGAGATGTCAAAAGCAGCTGCATCATATGATGGTTTATCAGATGAAGAAATATTTAACTCAGATTACAAAGAATTTGTGATGGGGAATAAGAAGATTGGTATCACTCAGGTGAACATGCTTGCTGCTACTCGTGATGATTTGACTAACCGCATGAATGTTGCAATGGGTGATCTTTTTGCCAAAAAAGGTGTAGATATGCTTTTTGTGATGGCAACTGATAGAGAATCTGCAAGAACGGAAATATTATATTATGGGGAAGGTGCAAAGGAAGCTTGTAGTGCTTCTTTTGAGTCTGTTGATGGCAATAGATTTTTTATTAACTCAATAGCTTCTCGTAAGAAAGATGTTGTGCCTAAGCTTATGAAAGTAATCAATATTAGTAATGAGAATTAGTAATATAAATATTGGGGAATAGGGTGTAATTTGCATTATCTTGGGTAGCAAAAACTCAATTATGAATTATTTTATTAAAGATAATTATATAGTCAATAATTTATAAAAAGTGCAAAATTATTTTCAATAAAAATAACGCTTAAACTCTGAATTCTAATAATAAACCGGCATGTATAATGCCGGTATTTTTTTAGTTTGTGTTGGAAGTAATTTTGTTCAATGACTTATCTATAAATATTTGTTTATCGATAAGTCATTGAAACTTAATACTTATTAAGTTGCTCCAATCATGTCTCTGCAAGTTTTTGGTAGCACTTTTTGAGGTTTAGGCTTTGGTTTTGTTTCTTGGTTTGCTTTTGGCTTTG
>CAZTNG010000070.1:0-4854 GCA_964615195.1 uncultured Enterobacterales bacterium | reverse complement strand
TTTGTTTCTTGGTTTGCTTTTGGCTTTGGGTGTCTAATATCATCTAGCCAAGAATTAATTTCTGATCCACAGCCATCATTAGAAATAGGGATTGGAGGACTACTCTCACATTCTTGAACGTTGCTAGGACATTTTAATCTTACATGTAGATGTGCGTTATGTCCCCACCAAGGACGTATTTTATGTAGCCAGGCGCGTTCAGCGATAGGTGTGTCCTTACATAATTGATCTTTAATTGCAGCGTTTATAAAAATTCGTTCAACATTTTTATCTTCCGCTGCAAGCCTAATCAATGTATATATTTTAGGTGTGTAATATTTATTAACTTTTAAAAAATTATCAGCTACTATATTAAGTGCCCAAGGCGTATGAAGTTCATTTTTGTTTAAAGGTTTTGAAACCATTCGAAACCATATATCAACATCTAGGCCGATTTGGTGACTTGCATGTCCGCCGTTAAATGGACCACCTCTAGGCATAGACATATCACCTACAAGCAAAATTGGAAGGTTTGCTTGATGCGCTCTTTCAGCTAAATTTTCAATATAACTTAAAAGACTAGGATCGCCATAATAGCGATTGTTTTGTTGGCGAATAATTTGATAATAAGGGTGTTTAAGATTTGCTTTTTGGCCACCTTGTAAACATCCATTACTATATGTACCAATCGGTGTTGGGTCTGTGATGATTGGTTCCTTAAAATCTGACCAGGTTATTATTGAAGCAAGCATTGCTCCAGATAAAAATATCATTATTTAGTACTCTAATTTAAAATATTTATATTTAGTTAATTGTTATCATGAGATTTTGATTCAGTATATATTTGTTTAAGTATACGAGCCTCTTCTAAATCTTTATCGCTAATTTTTCGAATTACACGACAGGGGTTGCCAACGGCTATACTATCTTTGGGGATGTTTTTAGTTACAACTGAACCAGAACCTATTACGCATCTATCTTCAATTGTTACTCCTGGATTTATTATGGTGCCACCACCTATCCATACATCATTGCCAATTGTTATTGGTTTCCCAAATTCATATAGTTCACCTCTTGTGATAGGATCTATTGGGTGTCCCGCGGTAAATAATTTAACATCTGGAGCTAAAAATACTCGATCACCTATATTGATTGTATTTACATCTAGAAAAATGCAATTAAAATTTGCATAGAAACTATGACCTATATGAATGTTAGTTCCATAATCACAGTGAATATTAGGTTCGATCCAAGCATTATCACCAATACTCCCAAAAAGCTCACGGAGAATTGATATCCTAATTTCATAATCCGCTTCGGATTCATTAAATTTCTTACAAAGAGAGCATGCTTTTTTATGCATCGCTTGAAGTTCGGAATCAAAAGCACCTCGATAGAAATTTCCACTTAGCATTCTTAAAAGTTCACTCATATACAAATCCTTAGATACATAAATTTACATTTTTCATAGTATAAGTTTATTAAGAATTAACTATAAAACTATAATAAATATAAACTTATACATCGTGTGGTATAATATAGCCAATTTATTTTAGAAAAATTGTGGATTATCATGAACTTTAAATTTTTAGTAATAAGTGTTGTTGTGTCAGTACTTGCTACTAATGTAGCTTTTGCATCAGAAAAATTTGATCTAGAGTTAATGCACGTAAATGACATGCATTCATATTTGCTACCCTCTGATTTAACTTTTACAACAAAATCTGGAAAGGTTACAGCTAAGGTTGGTGGCGTTAGTGCTTTAGCAGAAATCATATCTCAGCATAGAGTTGTAAATCCAAATTTATTAGTGTTTTCAGCAGGAGATCAAATTACTGGAAATGCTTCTAATTATGATTTATTTAAAGGCGAATCAGATGCTGTTGTTCTTAAAGAATTCGGCGCTGATTTTTATACATTAGGTAATCATGAATTTGACCATGGTGGTCAAGGTATGGCTACATATGCTAAATTTGTTAGTGACTTTTCTCCTAAAACAAAGTTAGTTATATCTAATGTTGATGTTGCTGATTACAATCCAATAACCCCATTTATAAATGTATCTGCAACCAAAGTTATTAATGGCAGAAAAATTGGTATTTTAGGTATCACAGATCCTAAAAAAATTTATAGTAGCTCTAGTCCTGATGCAGATGTTGTTATTAAAGATGCTGTTTCTACCATTAATGAAGAAAGTGCTAAATTAGGTGCGGATGTTGTTATTCTTGTATCTCATGAGGGTGTTGCCCTAGATAGAATTAATGCTGCGTCTTTAAAGGATGTCGATGTAATAATTGGTGGAGATTCTCATTCACTCTGTGGTAATTTTAAGAAAACAGGCTTAAAAGCAGAGTGCTTGTATCCAATGACCTTAAAAAATGCAAATGGTGACAAAATTTGTGTAGTTCAAGCTTATGAGTATGCAAAGCTTATTGGTGATTTAAATGTAAGTTTTGATGAAAATGGTAAGGTCTTGAGCTGTAGCGGTTCACCGATAATGCCTGTATGGATGGATAGTGCTAAATTTAAGGATGGTAGAGCCGATACTAATAATAATGCAAAGTCAGCATTGAATGAACTTGTAGCTAATGAGCAGGTTTTGGTAGAAGCAAAAGCTAATGCTAATATGGATAAAGCATTAGACAAATATTTATCTGAAATTAAAAAGAAATACACTGCGGTTATTGGTTATGCAAAGGAAGATCTTTGTTCAACAAGATTACCAAATACATTATGTGCTGTAAAAAATACTGTAGCATTGAACGGTTCTGAAACTTGCCAAGTTTTTGGTAAAATTTATTTAAATGAATTTGGCGGAGATTTTTATTTAGCAAATGCTGGTGGTGTACGTATGGATATTAACAAAGGTGAATTATCTTTAGATACACTCGCAAAAATATTGCCTTTTAATAATGAATTATTAACTGTAGATATTACAGGTGAGGAACTTGTTACTTTACTTAATCAGGTTGCAAGATTTGTGCTGAATGAGCCTCAAAGTAGAAGTGGTTCTGTGCCTTGTGGTTTTAATTTAACTTTTAATGTTAATTTAAAACTCAAGAAAGGTGATCCTATAGAGAATGTTAAAATTATTAAGAATGGTGTTGAAGAACCTATAGTACCAACAAAAACATATAGACTAATAACAAATGATTATTTAGCTAAAGGAAAGGATGGCTACATAGCTTTAGGAAAGATGAATAAAGAATCTTTGCATACAACTGATGTTGCAGCCATAATAAAATATTTAGAAAAGTTTCAGTATTTACCACAACTAAGTCGTGACAAAATGATGTTACAATCAATAAAGAAATAATTAATATTTTACAAAAGATTCGTTTAAGGTGGTATAACCTACCTTTTTAGAAGGCTTTATTTGTATTAACATTAAAGCCTTAAAATTGAGTAGGATAACTAAATATAATTAGAAAGAGAGAAATTATGTTTAAAGCTTTAGGGCAAAGGTTTATTTTATCGTTATATTCAAGAAATTTTTATCTAGGTTTATTAGCAGATAAACTTAGATTTTTTGATTTTGTATACATCATATTTGTAGCCACTATTTTAGCTTGTTTTGCAGCAATATTTTTATATAACAAATTGTTAGATGTTGAAGGTAATGAAATTAGAACGGTAATTGATCAATTTCCTACATTGACGGTTGCTGATAATGATACATTCACATTTGCGAATAATCAGCCTAAAGATGTACAAATTTTTGAAGACGAGAATGGACTGCGCTATAGCTATGTACTTTCTACTTCAGGAGAACCTATTGTTCTCTTTAATATTGAAAATGCAAAAGTTCCAGCAAAACTTTTACCTAAGGAAAATATAAATAAACAGTCTGTATATTTTTATCTTGTTGTTTATAAGGACCATATTTCTTTATTCAATGGTGTTATAGAACAGAGTTATTGGCTAAAGGATATTCATTTAGCTAAAAATACTGTTATAAGTGCAGATTCAGTGTATTCCTCTGTTTCTAGCTATATTAAAAATTTTGGTTTTTGGTTAGTGTTGCTTTGTAGTATTGTATTTTTTGTAATTAGACATGTGTTCAATACAATATTTACAGTATTTTTAAGCTTGATAGTTGCACGTTTACAGGGTAGTAAGCTACCAATGCAAGCGGTTATTAGAGTCAATATTTATGCCAATACAGTGTATGTTATTATAGGACTTTTAGGTATATTATGCATGGAGTATGAATTTAGCCAAATGATATTGAATAATTGGCTTATTTCAATGTTACCGATATTGTATTTGTACCTTATGATAAAATTTTTACGCCAACAAATTGGTAAGCAAATATTAGATTCAGCAGATAATAACGGAAAAAACGGCGTTTTTCGAGCTTAAATGTAGTTTCTTTACTAAAGCTTACTTTATGTATAAAAGTAAGCTTTAGAACATTCTTTGATTTTGCTATGACTGCAAGGTATTCTCTCTTTGATACTTGCTTTTGTCGCCTTTCTCAATATCTTACAAACTATAAATACAAGGTTAAGAGTAGATAGTCTATTAATAATGTTTTTTAATAAAATTATTTTTTTTATATTTATTTGAAAATGATCTATCTAATAAAACTTATGAATGTCTACAATATGTAGATAATATACTAATTTTTAGCACAAAAGCAGAATATTGAGTTTGTGTTAGTGAATATAAAACTTATTTTTTTATGATTGATAAAAGGGTTTGAATATAACGTTTTACGTTAAGCATAATTATATAGAAGCCCCTTATAAAATAAATATAATACAAATATAGGATGATGGCATGTTTGACAAAACAGTATTAAATATTTTTTCTCGTAAATCCTACATTCCGCAGTTGAAAATGGTTGATTTTATCTACCACCATAAAGGTCAA
>CAZTNG010000069.1:0-12189 GCA_964615195.1 uncultured Enterobacterales bacterium | reverse complement strand
AAGTGGTGCGCATTTTAACCCTTTTTCATTTCCCGTCAAGCTTTTTTATCATTTTATTTCATTTTTTTTAATTATTGTCTAAAATATCGCTACTTTTATTATTTTTTAACCAATTGTATGAATAAAGAAATAGATACCATAGGACTAAGATGTCCAGAACCACTAATGATTGTTAGACGAGAACTACGTAAATTAAACAATATGGAAGCACTAATTGTTACCGCCGATGACTCATCAACAGAAAGGGATTTTACTTTATTATGTAAACATTTAAATTACTCATTAACAATTTTACCTAGTGACAATAAAAATATTTATAAGTTTAAAATTTTAAAAACCGCTGGAGTTTCTTAATTAAAGCTTTTTTGATTTATACAATTAAACATTTTATACAGGTGCAAAAAACTCATAACTAGAGTAAAATATCACCCCGTTCTAGTTAGCAAAATTTTTTAGTAAAATATTGCTAACGTTAATTTCATTTTTAAGCTCTTTAATTTAAGAGTTACCAAAGGATTGTTCGATGTCTAACAAGTACGATATCAAAACATTTCAGGGTTTAATTTTAACTCTACAGGATTATTGGTCTCGCCAAGGATGCCTTATTATTCAACCTTTCGACATGGAAGTTGGTGCAGGAACATCTCATCCTCAGACCTTTCTAAAGGCTATTGGTCCTGAACCACATTTTTGTTGCTATGTTCAGCCATCACGTAGACCAACAGATGGACGTTATGGTGAAAACCCTAATAGATTACAGCATTACTACCAATTTCAAGTTGTGCTAAAACCTTCACCAACAAACATTCAAGAACTATATTTAGGCTCACTAAAAGAATTAGGTTTTGATCCTTCTATAAATGATATACGTTTTGTGGAAGATAATTGGGAAAACCCTACACTCGGTGCATGGGGTTTAGGTTGGGAAGTTTGGCTTAATGGCATGGAAGTTACACAGTTCACCTACTTTCAACAAGTTGGCGGCTTAGAATGTTTTCCTGTGACAGGAGAAGTAACTTATGGGCTTGAACGTCTAGCTATGTACATCCAAGGAGTTAATAATATATATGATCTTACTTGGGCAAATACTCCTAACGGAAAAATTACTTATGGTGACGTTTTCCATCAAAATGAAGTAGAACAATCTACTTATAATTTTGAACATGCAGACGTTCCTTTCTTATTTTCAGTTTTTGATAATAGTGAGAAAGAATGTCAAAATTTATTAGCTCTAGAAAAACCATTACCACTACCAGCCTATGAAAGAATTTTACGAGCAGCTCACGCATTTAATCTTCTAGATGCTAGACACGCTATTTCGGTAACAGAAAGACAAAGATACATACTCCGAATTAGAGCTTTATCAAAGAGTGTTGCTGAAGCATACTATGCAGCAAGAGAAGCTTTAGGTTTTCCAATCTGTAATAAAAACAAAAAGGATGAGGCTTTATAATGACAACCAAAACTCTATTAGTAGAATTAGGAACTGAAGAATTACCACCTAAAGCTCTCCGTAATTTAGCTACAGCTTTCCAAGACAATTTTGCCGCAAAATTGAAGAAAGCAGGTATTGAATATACCGATATTAAATGGTATGCATCACCTCGACGTTTAGCATTAAAAGTTTTTAATCTTAACACTCAACAACCTAATAAGGTTGTTGAAAAGAAAGGTCCTTCAGTTAATGTTGCTTACAAAAATGGTGAACCTACAAGTGTTGGTTTATCATGGGCAAAATCAAATGGAATAGATATTTCTCAAGCTGAAAGATTTTCTACACCAAAAGGTGAATGGCTACTGTATAAAACTATAGAACAAGGTGCTTTAACTTCATCGTTAATTCCAGAATTTATGGCTGATGCTCTTTCAAACCTTCCAATACCCAAATTAATGCATTGGGGAAATAGTAAAGTTTTGTTTGTTCGTCCTGTACATACTCTTACAATAATTTTTGGTGATGAATTAATTCCTGGTCAAGTACTAGGTTTAAATTCTTCAAGGACTATTCGTGGACATCGATTTATGGGAGAACCGTCTTTCGACATAGCTAATGCTGATGAGTATCCAGAAATTCTTGAAACGAAAGGATGTGTAATTGCTGATTATGAGCGTAGAAAAACAATAATAACTACAGCAATTGAAGAAGAAGCCAAAAAATTAAATGGCACAGCGGATATAGATGAATCATTAATAGAGGAAGTAACTTCATTAGTTGAATATCCTGTCTTACTTACCGCAAAATTTGAAGAAAAATTTTTACAGGTTCCTTCCGAAGCTCTTGTACATACAATGAAGGGAGATCAAAAATACTTCCCTGTTTATCGAGATGGAAAACTATTACCAAATTTTATATTTATTAGCAATATAAAATCGAAACAACCAGATATGGTTATTAATGGTAACGAAAGAGTAATTAGACCTAGATTATCAGATGCTGAATTTTTCTTTAATACTGATAAAAGTAAAACTTTATTCTCTAGATTTGACAGCTTAAAAAATGTTCTCTTTCAGAAACAATTGGGAACTCTAGCTGATAAGTCAGAAATAGTATCAACATTAGCAGGTATGATTGCTGACAAAATAAATGCAAATCAAGAATATGCTAAGCGTGCTGGATTATTATCTAAGTGCGATCTAATGACAAATATGGTAATGGAATTCACCGATACGCAAGGTATCATGGGCATGCATTACGCACGCATTGATAATGAGCCTGAGGAAGTTGCTGTTGCACTAAATGAGCAATATATGCCTCGTTTTGCTGGAGATAAACTTCCATCAAACTTAGTATCATGTTCTGTAAGTATAGCTGAAAAAATTGCTACTTTAGTTGGTATATTTGGTATAAACCAAATTCCTAAAGGAGACAAAGATCCTTTTGGACTTAGGAGAGCATCCATAGGATTAATTAGAATAGCTGTCGAAAATGAATTGGATATAGATATCAAACCATTGATAGAATATGCAATAAGTCTTTACAAAAATAAATTAACAAATAACAATACTTTGCAAGATGTTACTGAATATATTTTAGCGAGATTTAAAGCCTACTATCAAGAAAAGAACATATCTACAGACATCGTTCAAGCTGTTTTAGCTTTACAAATAACAAATCTTTATGATTTTAATAAGCGTGTTTATGCAGTAAATATGTTTAAAAATTTGCCTGAAGCTGAAACCTTAGCAGCAGCGAATAAACGAGTAAATAATATTTTATCAAAATCTCAAGTAAACTATAGTTTTGATGATTCTTTACTTGAACAACAAGAAGAAAAAAATCTTTATATATCCATAGAAAATGTTGAAGCAGAAATATCAAGTTTATTTACATCTTCCAATTATAAAGAAATATTATCTAAACTATCTGTTCTAAAAGGTCCAGTTGATAATTTTTTTGATAAAGTAACTGTTAATAGTGATAATGAAGCACTAAAAAGCAACAGACTTTCACTTTTAGCTAAACTTAGAAATTTATTCATGCATGTAGCAGATATATCTCTAATCCAAAAATAATTCATCATATATTCATTACAAAACTCCCTAATTTATAGGGAGTTTTATAAGCTATAATTAGCAAAAAAATTACACTTTCATTCTAAACTAATATCACAAAAATCTAATTATTTTTTTACTCTTAACAATTTAGAGTCTAGAATAGTCTATTAACAATTATTATCAATAAGAATTATACTGAAAAGGTTGCTTTGCATCATGGCATTAAATGTAATAATCTGTGACGATTCAAAATTTGCAAGAAATCAATTAATGCGAGTAATACCCAAATCAGTGGTTGGCACATTGTATCAAGCTGAAAATGGTTTAGAAGCTATGAAACTTCTGCATGAAGGATGTGGGGAACTGTTGTTTTTAGACTTAACGATGCCCGTTATGGATGGTTATCAAGTTTTAGAAGCAATTAAAAAAGAAAATATAGATATTTTAACTATTGTTGTTAGTGGTGATATCCAACCACAAGCTCAAAAAATAATTGCTCAGTATAATGTTTTATCTTTTTTAAAAAAACCTTTAGATGCAAATCAACTGTTGGAATTGTTATGCAATTTCGGATTATGTAGCTTAAATGAAAATTCTAATAATGATAACACTGTATTAAAAAATGAAAACAACATTGGAACCATTTTTGACGAATTGAAGGAAAAATTAAATATAGCTACAGGTATTGCCGCGAGTAAAATGGGAGATTTCCTAAACCTATTTATTACAATGCCCGTACCAAATATCAAAATTGAAAAAGGGATTTCACTATTTAATACTATACAAGAATGGCTTAATATTGATGAAAATATAATTGTCAGCCAAGGGTTTATAGGAAATGGTATTATAGGCGAAAGTTTAATTTTTTTCTCACAAGAAGATATAAATAATTACTCACATTTGGTTGGGGAACAAACATCAGATAAAAAAAATAAAACATCACAAATAATTGAATTATCAGGATTAATTTCAGGAAGTTTAATGCGTGGATTTGCCGCACAATTTAACTGTTCAATAAATCTGAACCACCCAGATCTTGTTCCAAATATGAAAAATAATCTTACAAGTGAAAATATGGCAGATCAAGATATTCTCTGCGCAGAGTTAACATACGAAATCAAAGATTTAGCTATGAATATCAAGTATTACATTCTTTTTACTAGTTCCACAACCCAAAGATTAAAAGAAATAATGGCATTCGTATGACAGATTCAAATTTAACTACTATATCAGAAATTCATGACCTACATAGGTTTTTAACAATTATTCAAAATTTAAATGTTGGTTTAATAGTTGTAAACAAATCTTTTAATGTAAAGATTTGGAATAGTTTTATGGAAGTAAATAGTGGAGTTAATGGAAATAAAATTAATGGTAAATGTTTATTTGAAATTTTTCCAGAAATTGCAAATTCTTGGCTAAAAGACAAAATATATGAAGCATTTCAACTCGAATCACCAATTTTTAGCTCATGGGAACAACATACAGAAGTTTTTAAATTTTTAAGTAATAGACCTTTTACTGGTAGATCATTAACAATGTATCAAAACTTCACAATTATTCCAATAAATGGATTATCAGGTAAATGTGATGAAGTTTGTATTATTATTTATGATGTCACAGATGAAGCCTGTTCAAAAATAGGACTCCAAGATGCAAACCACAAACTACATGAGCTATCAATAACAGATCGACTAACCGGAATATATAACAGAGGTTATTGGGAAGAATGCATGAAACAACAGTATAAATTATTCATGCGTACCAAAATTCCTGTAACATTACTAATGTTTGACATAGATCATTTTAAAAATGTCAATGATACATATGGACATCCCGCCGGTGATGCGGTATTAAGAAACGTATCAGCTATTTTAAAAAAAATGGTACGTAACACAGACATTGCAGGCAGATACGGCGGTGAAGAATTTGGTGTATTACTCCTTGATGCTAATAGAGAATCAGCATATCAAGTTGCAGAAAGATTAAGGAAAGCTGTAGAGGCTTTCACAGTAAAATACGAAAATATGGAAATTAAATTTACAATTAGTATCGGTTTGTGTACTCTTTCAGAGATAACACCATCACCACAAGAATGGCTAGTTAGAACAGATACTTCATTATATTTTTCTAAAGAACATGGTCGTAACAGAACCACTCAATATGGACTCAATGACACTGAAGAAACAATGAACAACGAAATTAGGTGTTAATTCAAAATCCATTGTTATATATTTATACAAAACAAAGGGTATGAAATTTATTCATACCCTTTTAATGCAAAATTCAGCACTTAAATAAATGTTTAATTTATTTACCTAATACAATACGCTTCATGTCCTTCATGTAACCACGAAGCTTGTGACCAACAACTTCTATAGGATGATTACGGATTTTATCATTTACAGAAATTAAAGTTTCATTATCAACTGTTGTATCAGAACTTGATAAACCTACACCTATCATTTCTAATGTTACTTTATTCATAAACTTTTCTTTTAACAAAGGAATACATGCATTTGAGAATAAATAATTACCATATTCTGCAGTATCTGAAATAACAACATTCATTTCATACAAACGCTTACGTGCAATTGTGTTAGCAATTAAAGGTAATTCATGTAATGATTCATAATAAGCTGATTCAGGATATATACCAGATGATGTCATTGTTTCAAAAGCCAATTCCACACCTGCTTTTATGGTAGCAACCATAAAAATACCTTTATCAAAAAACTCTTGTTCTTTAATTTCAGTATCACAAACTGGAGCATTTTCGAAAGCAGATTCTCCAGTTTCTTTTCTCCATCTTAATAAATCTTTATCATTATCAGCCCAATCAGCCATCATTGTTGAAGAGAAGAATCCACTTTCAATATCATCCATATGCTTTTGATATAATGGACGCATAATGTCTTTTAATTCTTCCGCCATGTTGAAAGCTAAAATTTTAGCTGGGTTACTTAAACGATCCATCATATTAGTGATGCCACCAAATTTTAATGATTCGCCAATTGTTTCCCAACCAAATTGCAATAATTTACATGCATATCCAGCATCAATTCCACAAGAAACCATCTTATCAAATGAAAGAAGAGATGCAGTTTGTAACATACCGCAGAGAATTGTCTGTTCTCCCATTAGGTCAGATTTAACTTCTGCTACAAAGGAAGATTCCAAGCAACCAGCCTTATGACCACCAGTACCAGCAGCCCAAGCCTTAGCGATATCCCAACCTTCACCATTAGGATCATTTTCTGGATGTACAGCGATTAATGTTGGAACACCAAAGCCTCTCTTGTATTCATTACGAACTTCAGTACCAGGACATTTTGGAGCGACCATTACTACGGTAATGTCTTTACGAATTTGTTCGCCTACTTCAACAATGTTAAAGCCATGAGAATAACCTAAAGCTGAACCCTTCTTCATTAAAGGCATTACAGCTTTAACAACTGGAGAGTGTTGCTTATCAGGAGTAAGGTTAATAACTAAATCTGCAGTTGGAATTAATTCTTCATAAGTACCAACTTTGAAACCATTCTGAGAAGCTCTCTGAAAAGATGCTCTCTTTTCATCAATAGCAGCTTGACGCAATGCATAAGAAACATCTAATCCAGAATCTCTCATGTTTAAACCTTGATTTAAACCTTGTGCACCACAACCAATAATTACAACTTTTTTCCCTTTAAGATAGTCACAACCGCTAGCGAATTCTGAGCGATCCATAAAACGACAACAACCCAATTGAGCCAACTGCTGACGCAAATTTAAAGTGTTAAAATAATTAGACATAAATTTTTCCTTATAAATATGTTCTATATGTAATAGTTTATAATATTTTTTCAATTGCTAAAAGTGATATATTTGCAATATAATGTTGCATTTTATTCAACACTATAATTTATGGACACTAACGAACTTAAAGCCTTTTTAATATTGGCTGAAAACCTTAACTTCACTAAAAGTGCTACTAAATGCTCAATTAGTACATCTGCATTAAGCAGAATTATAAAAAGATTAGAAGATGAATTATCTGTTACTTTGTTCTCAAGAGATAACAGAACTGTAATGCTGACAGAGGCAGGTAAGACGTTTAAAAATTTTGCTATTCAATATACATCAAAATATGAAGCTATTAAACAGGAATTAAAGACTATTGATAGACCTCTTTCAGGAAAAATACGATTATATTGTTCCGTAACAGCAAGTTTGTTTCTATTACCTCAATTATTAAATAAATTTAGGTTATTACACCCTCAGGTTGAAATTAAAATTGAAACAGGAGATGCGGCAGTTGCAATAAAAAAACTACTAAATAATTATGCAGATTTATCAATTGCAGCCGTTCCACAACACTTACCAAAAGAGATATTTACTATAGAATTAGCGAAGATACCATTAGTATTCATTGCTCCAAAACAAATACCCAATGGGTGGTATAACGATAGTTCAATCGATTGGGGGAAAGTACCTTACATTATTTCAGAACAAGGAGAACTGCGTATAGAACTAAACAATTGGTTTTGTAAAAATCATATAAACAATCCCAATATTTATGCAGAAGTAGCTGGTAATGAAGCAATCGTATCAATGGTTGCATTAGGACTCGGTATTGCGCTTATACCGCAAGCTGTAGTTGAACAAAGCTCTTTAGGAGAGTCCGTGCAAGTAATATTATCACCAATAGATATTAAGCCATTTAATGTTAGTCTTTGCACAATGCCTCAAAATCTTAAAAAAAATCATATACAAGCATTTATCAATATAGTAGAAACCAAAATTTAAAACTTCATGGACATTATATATTTATTTTTCTTAAAAAATGTGTCCTTATCGTGTAAAATATAACAGTTTAAAAACTTATAGCTTAAATTAACAGGCGTAAACATGAAAAACATTAATCCAACAAAGACTGCCGCTTGGCAAGCCTTAGCAAAACACTTTGAAAGCAATAAAAATATTACAATTACAGAATTATTTAAAAAAGATCCTTCTCGTTTTGAAAAATTCTCACTTAAATTTAACAAAGATTTTTTAGTAGATTTTTCCAAAAATAGAATTTCTGAAGAAACAATTAATCTACTAATTAACCTTGCAAATGAAACCGATCTTGCGAACTCTATTGAAGATATGTTTACAGGTCAAAAAATTAATGTTACTGAAGGCAGAGCTGTTTTACATACAGCTTTACGTAATAAATCTTCAAAGCCAATTTTTGTTGACGGCAAGGACGTGATGCCAGAAATTAATGCGGTTTTATCAAAAATGAAGTCTTTTTGCAATAAAGTTATTTCAGGTGAATGGAAAGGATATACTGGTAAAACAATCACTGATATTATAAACATTGGTATTGGAGGTAGTGATCTAGGACCTTGTATGATTACAGAAGCACTTGGTGCATACAAGAACCACCTTAAGACACATTTTGTTTCAAATGTTGACGGTACACATATTGCTGAAACATTGAAAAAATTAAATCCAGAAACTTCCTTGTTTCTTATAGCATCTAAAACATTTACTACTCAAGAAACAATGACCAATGCACATACAGCAAGAGATTGGTTTTTAAATGCAGCTAAAGACAAAGCACATGTTGCGAAACACTTCGCAGCTTTATCTACAAATGCAAAAGCAGTGTCAGAATTCGGTATTGATACAAACAATATGTTCGAATTTTGGGATTGGGTTGGTGGTAGATATTCATCTTGGTCAGCAATTGGCATGCCTATAGCATTATCAATTGGATTTGAAAATTTTGAAGAATTATTGCATGGTGCATATGATATGGATTGCCATTTCCGCACTACAAGTTTCAAAAATAATATTCCTGTTATATTGGCATTAATTGGATTATGGTACAATAATTTTTATAAATTTGAATCTGAAACTATTCTTCCTTATGACCAATATATGTATAGATTCCCTGCATATTTCCAACAGGGCAATATGGAATCAAACGGTAAATACGTAGATCGTAACGGTGATAAAGTTGACTACCAAACAGGGCCAATAATTTGGGGAGAACCAGGAACTAATGGTCAACATGCTTTCTACCAACTAATCCATCAAGGTACAAAAATTATTCCATGTGACTTTATAGCACCAGCTATTAGCCATAACCCTATTGGAGATCATCATTCTAAATTACTATCAAACTTCTTTGCACAAACAGAAGCTTTGGCATTTGGTAAGTCAAAGGAAACTGTAATTGCTGAATTCGAAGCAAAAGGTGTTGCAAAAGAAAATTATGAAAATTTGATACCTTTTAAGGTGTTTTCAGGAAATAGACCAACCAATTCTATTATGCTTAAAGAAATTACACCTAGAAGCTTGGGATCACTAATTGCGATGTATGAACACAAAATATTTGTACAGGGTGCAATTTTAAATATATTCAGTTTTGATCAATGGGGTGTTGAATTAGGTAAACAATTAGCAGGAAAAATTCTTCCTGAACTCACGAATAAAGATCTAATAACATCACACGATTCATCAACTAATGGCCTAATTAATTTCTACAAAGAAATGAAATAAAGTCTTTATTCTTTATATAAATATAAAAATTACAAAAAGGAAAAACAATAAAAACGTTTTTCCTTTTTTTTGTGCTTTAGTTTGGATTTAAATACCTACGCTATAGAAATTTTACTTAAAAATATATTAATCTATTTGTATAAAATTTTTTAAGGATTTTTATTATGCCAAAACTTGGATATTTTGAAGACGAAAACGGAAATGGAAATTTCCGAATATTTGCACCTTTTTGCAAAACTTTAGCAATAGAAATAGATCGAACACATGAACATTTCGAACTAAATAAACAGGACGATGGATATTTTACTACTACAATAAGGGCTCTCAAAAAAGGAAGTTTGTATTGGCTAGTTAAAAATGGTACAGAATATCTTCCTGATCCAAATTCAAAATACCAACCATTTGACGTACATAGTGCATCAATGATAACAAAAATAGAAAAAGCTGATTTTTCGCAATGGACAGGAATAGATTACAAAGATGCAATTATATATGAATTACATCTAGGAACTTTTTCAGAAGAAGGAAATTTAAAAGGTGCTCAAAAACATTTAAATTACATTAAATCCTTAGGAATTAATGTCATCGAATTAATGCCTATATGTCAATTTCCAGGTGATAGGAATTGGGGATACGATGGTACATACATGTTTGCACTATGTTCAAGTTACGGAACATATGAAGATTTAAAAGAGTTTTTAGATAAAGCTCATTCTTTAGGCATAGCTGTTATTCTGGATGTTGTATACAACCATTTTGGTCCTGAAGGAAATTATTCAGGTATGATTGCTCCTTTTACAAAACAAGCTGATACACCGTGGGGTGCAGCAATAAATTTTGATAAGGAATGGAATAATGGTATTCGAGATTTTTATTTGGAAAACACCAGATATTGGTTATCAGAAATTGGATTCGATGGATTCAGAATGGATGCTGTTGCATTAATTATGGATGAAAGTAATAAAAATATATTAACAGAAATTAATGAACTAGCTTCAGAAATATCCAAAAAAGAAAACCGAAAAATAATAATGATAGCTGAACACCTTAGAAATGAAACAAAAGTAACATCTCCAACAGGATATAAATATCAAGCTCAATGGTGTGATGACTTAAATTACTCTATATATAGTTATTTAACAAATGAAAAATTTAGGCACTATAATGATTTTGGAAAATTTGAAGACATAAAAAAAGCACTCGAAGAAGGCTTTGTTTACAATGGGACAAAGTTAAACAGTGTATACAACAACTATATGGGGGATAATGGAGCAAACATATTACCTGAAACACTAGTAACACATATACAAAACCATGACCAAATAGGTAACAGACCGAACGGTGATAGAATGAGTGCTACATATGGGATAACTAAAGCTCTTCTAAGTATTACGTTAGTATTTTGTAGCCCATACACACCTATGATATTCATGGGGGAAGAATACGCTGAAATGAATCCTTTTCTTTTTTTTGAAAGCTTTAGTGATGAATCTTTAATTGAAGCAGTAAAAAATGGTAGAAAACGTGAATTCTCGTTCGTAGAGAACCATGAACCAAAAGCCCCACACGATGTCCAAACTTTTATAGATAGTAAATTAGATTGGGAATGTCAAAGCGACGCACCACATTCCTTAGTTTTAGAATACTACAAAAGACTAATTGCATTAAAGAAATCTAAAATTATAGGTATTCATAATAGAGCAAATATAAATATGGGCTTTGATAAAATAAACAAAATTATAACAATAGAGACTCCAAAAAGTATCTCAGTTTTTAATTTTGGAACAGAAAATTATTTAATACCAGATGACATAAAAATGCTAAAAATATTGTTATCCTCAAAAATAGAAAATAACAATAACTACGAAAATACTATTGCATCCTTCAGTTGTAATATATATGCAAAATAGAATTTATATACAATAACATGTATATAAGAATTTAAAAATATTTAGCTATTCCGTTATACAGAATAGCTATTTAAAATTCATTACAGCATAAGATAATTAAACACAACTGAGTGCTACACCACAACAACATTAAGCACCGACGGCTAAATTTAGGTGTTAATTATTGACAATCATTATGATATAAATAAAGATTTAAAAGGATATTTAAATATATAAAATAAAAAAGGGTAGTCACTAAAAAGCGACT
>CAZTNG010000068.1:0-12529 GCA_964615195.1 uncultured Enterobacterales bacterium | reverse complement strand
ACTATGATATGACAACTAAAAAGCATAGCTGTAAAATTCAACGTTTTTATGATGAAGATCAATAATAAATTTATAATGACTTACCTGAGTTCACTCTCACTCTGCTTTTAAAAAATATTGCCTTAATTCATTAAAAAGGGAACTAACATTTGTTTTAGCTATTTTTAAATTCCCTTTTTTTTGTTAAGAACCAATATTTATGTAAAAATTATTTTTAACGCCTAACTATATTTTGCTATTCATAAAATGATAAAACAAAAACATTATTCTACATAAAAAACTCTATTCGGATGACGTGGCTTTGTCTTTGGATAATCACCATCAATATATCCTAAAGCACAATGACCTATGCCTTCGTATTCACCATTAATGCCCATATTTTTAAGCCATTGCTGCCAATATGGTTGTTCAAATTCCTGTCTAGCACGATGTATCCAGCAACTACCTAGCCCAAGTTCATGAGCCGCTAACATTAAATTGCCCATAACAAGTGAACCATCGTATACATAATTAGCATTAGTTTTATCAGCAAGAACTAATAAAATAACAGGGGCTCCATAAAAGGGATCCGTATTAGATCCATGAATTTCAGCATTAGCTTTCATCATTAAATCTCTTTGTTCTTTATTAGTTATAGCTACAATTATTGTTGATTGCTTATCTTTGCCGGAAGCCGCATAGAGCCCTGCTTCAATTACTTGATCAATTAATGATCTAGGAACCATATCACTCTTATATTTACGAATGCTTCTACGTTCTTTTATTTTGTTTAATAAATCACTCATATTAAATTTAACCATCTAGAATCTAAATTTATTAGATTCATTTTACACCAATTTTAGTAAATCAAAAGAACACTAATTTCAATAGTTCCTTATATTTACAGGATAAATATATAATGGTTTAGTTTAGCTTTTTATGAGACCTATTGTAGCCACCTATTGGTTCTAATATACCTACATTGCCGTTAGTCGCACCTAATTGCAATCTATTAACAATACCATCGTAAATGGATTTATCCCCGCATTCATCCTGTATTGCGGCTAAATCATCATCATTCGGAGCAATACCTTGACTAAAAGCCACAAAAACTTTTGTTTGAGCTTCATTTAATCCTTTATCTTGGGCTATAGTTTCTGCTCTATCAGAGCTAATTGATTGCCCTCCACCTGCAAGTAATAATTGCATACCTAATGGCTTACTTAGAATTTCAGCATAATTATTTCCAACAGATGAAGAATCATTTGCTTGTTCATATTTTTTATTAATGCTTGCTCTACTATTGCTAAAGCTTGAAGCTATATGTTCGTCGACTACGTTAGCTGAATGTTTATTTGTAAAAGGCGGTACTATATTAGTATTAAAATCAGTATTTGGTTTATCTAAATTAGGATGTTTTAAGTCAGATTGAGCAAGACCTGTTGCTTCTAGCATATATTGAAATGCATTTTGCGGGTCCTTCTCAACCATAGCTGTTAGCATACTAGCAGCAAATGCTTGTTTAGCATCTGGTATTAATGAATTCATCATCGGCATTAGTTCATTTGCCCTTGCAGAAACATCTGATCTTATATTTGCATAGTTTTCTAATTTATTTAATAAACCAGGTTTTTGTACAATACCTCTGCTTATAGCTAAACCATCAATTCTATTTCCTGCAACTAAAGTATTACTTCTTCCAAATAGATCTGAAAGCTCTTCACGAGCTGAGTTTGCCTCCCTAGCAGATTGCATAAGAGCAGACGTATTACCCGTATTACTAGTATCACCTATGCTTTCTGTTATACCATTCGCAAGCTCGTTAGATAAAGACCTACTATAATCAGAACGTAAACCTTCATCCTTTGAAATATTTTCTAATTCCGATGCAACCTTTCCAATTATTACACTATCACTACTAGCAACCGTGCCTGAAAGAGCTAAATTAGCCAAATTTGAGCTTCCTAAACTACTACCATTAAGCATGGCACTTAGAGCTCCACGAAGTCCATCCTCTTGCTTAGAATCTAGCCCTACTCTTTGTGCTATTTGTTTTGCAGATGAATTAATAAATGCAGCTGATTGAGTTTCACTTGTTGAGATTCTTCTACCATTTTGTTGTAAAGTACTTGAAGTTACACTTTGACTTAAAGTGTGAGCTTGTGTTTTAGCGAGATTCTTTGAAAAAACACTCTCTGTACTTTCAACATTTGCTTTTGCTGATCTCACAGCTCTATCAAAACCAGTTTGCAAAGACAATTCTGGTAAATACCCACTACTGCCTGTACGTGAAATACTACTTAATGTACTTCCACTAAACGCAGGAGAATTCTCTAATACGGGAGAATTTTTTGCTATTGAAGGATTGGCTATGGTTTCATTAATATGGTCCTGACCACCTAATCTACTAGCTAAAGATGTAGCAGCCACTGAACCTCCATAGACAACCATAAGCGCTAATCCAGGAACAGCAGCCGCAAGCATTCCACCTACAGATAAATATTCAGCAGTAATTTTATTTAGAGTCATTATTCCTAATAGACTATTTGGCTCTATTCCTGTAGCCGCAAAAGTACCGCTTGCTGCTTCTGCAATATATAAATTAATCAGGCAAAGCAATGGTTGCCATAATTCAATCCATACTAAAATTACCAAATAACGACCTAGCATCGTTACTCCACCTAAACCTAAAACAACAACAAAAGCCATAAACGGAGATATGGCAAAAACTAAAGCTTCAAAAAACGTTAACATTGGTCTAACAACAGTAAAAAACATTCCTTGCTCCGCCGCCCATTGAGTATTTCTTGAAGAAATTGCATCATTAAGCATAAGAGCAGATGTGTAAGCTTGCTCTGAAATGTATTTTTGGTTAGCAGCTTCCTCGTAAATAGGTAAAAGCAAAACACTTAAAACATAATCCTGTGCCGACGTATTGGCTATGCCTAATGCAGTTAGCGCTTCATTTATACCATCACTATTAAGTGAATTATATTCAACTACAGCATTCACATTGCTAGGATCATTTTTTAATTCATTACTAAGTGCTTGCTTGAATGTCGTATTAGTATAGGTAAGTAATTGCTGATATGCTTGAGTACAAGTTAAATTATTCATTCCCGTACCAACATTAATAGCAGTTCCATAAAGATTTGAATCGAATCTAACTGATTGTAATAAATTTTCAGCACGATAAATTTCGTCAATGTTTAATTTGCCACTATCTACACCAATAAGCGTACATTCCTTAAAATAATTAAGCCATGATTCTTTAAAATTGCCATTACCTGATTCATTTATATATTTAAGCTTAGCAAGCATAGCCAAATCACCTCGTAGATTAGCAAGTAATGATAAAGCAGATAAAAAACCTTTATCACTTGCCGTTGGTTTTGCAAAAGCAGTTGTCATAACATTTGCAACTGAATAACCTACAGTAGAAATAATTGAACCTGCTGCTGCCACACCTAAAGGTACATGATCCACGACTCTTGACTCAGCTGTATATACATCCTCAATATTGATTGATGTTTTTGGTACAAAAAAAAGTAGATATAATATAAATACGCTAAGTAGCTGACCAAAGGAAATTCCATTTGTATCAACTGTACCTTTATAGCCTTGGTATAAAACTCCTAAAACCAATCCTATAGCAGCTAAGCTATCAGGAACGTGCGAATTAAAAACCATAGCCACAGCATTAATTACAGCGCTTAAAAAATGACTATCTCCAATACTATAAAAAGTCCACATGCAAATTGTTCCTTATTCCTTTATATCCATAGAGTCACTTAAATGCTCTAATGTCCTATCTGTACTATTTACTCTTGAACCAGTATTAAGCGCACTACCTGAGCCAGTTAACGATTCAATAGAATATTCTCCGTTAGGCATTAATCCACTATTTTGCAAATATAAATTCCACTCAGATAAATCGATATTACTCAAGTCAATCTCCGCAAATTTATCCAACGAAATTCCATCACAGGTATCTACTATAACGTTTTGATTACGTAATTCTTGCATTACAATTCTAGCCAAAGTTGAGTTATAGCAACAATATTGCTTTTCATATACAAGGCATTGCCCTAAAACTTTTTTAGTACAATTAGCACCGATGTATAAACAAGCATCTAAGCCAATTTTTATAGATGTATCGATTTCATTAGGTTTACAGCTTGTCAAAATTTCAAGTGCAAGTTTTGCGGCTTGATATGCAGCATAAGCCGCCATCACACCTTGAGCACAAGCTATAAGTTGGGGATTTAGTTCAACAATTGTAGAACCAGCAGCGCTAGTAGTATCAGTGAATAATTGGTTACGCACCTCTTCACCAAAAGTTTTTGCAATAAATTCGGCCAACTTTTGCGTGATTTCTTGTGTGAAAGTCTGAGCAGCCACTTCTGCCGTATTTTCACCTAATGAAGCAATAACTGAATCTAATTCAGAGCTTATTAAGCCTTGAGCAGAATTAACTAATTCTATACTTGCCCATGAGCCATATGTAGATACTTGTGAAGACGCAGCGGAAAGTGCAGTTTTAAGACTCATAACATATGAAGTTAACCTTATATAATCGTAAATATCTACATTCCCTGCTGCTGCACAGCAATTCATACGACCATAATATCCTTCACGACAGGTGTATTTATCACCAGCAAAAATACTACAGGAAACACTTTGTGAACCATCAGTACCAATACAGCTAATATCATCCTGCATATATTGTAGAGCTTGCAAATAAACAGTTGTAGCAGTTATATTTGCTTCATTTGTGGTAATTTCTTGCGTACATTCAGTTCCCATGCACTTCATATTTGGACATGAAACTGTTGTCGTTAAATACTGTTGTGGAATTTCGCCGTAATCAGTACAAGAATATTCTTTAATTACATTTGTACAGATATCTACATTTGCATCATCTAAACAAGAAGTATTATTGAGAACACAGCCATATTCTACATACTTGGCACATTCATCAATAAGTTCACCGGTATCACTAATGATAATGTTACAAGTATTTTGTTTTGCAATAGTGTATTTCTTATTGGATATATACTCACTTCTTGAAATTGTACATTGTGATTCGTCAAAGTATGAATTAACACATTTATCATTGTTATAACAATAATAAAGCGAAGTATCGTCTTTTGATTTAACACAATAGTCATAATCCTTTATAGAACTACATTCAAATTCAGAATTATCTTTGTCTAGTTCTATATTAGTTTCTGATTGTTCTATACGGCTGATAACTTGCTTATAACAAAAAGGATCCCATAGTTCAGCTAATTTATCGGTAAAAACAAAAGGTTTTACAAAAGAATTTTTGCAAATAGGCCAAATACTTTCAGTTGTACAATCATTCTCAGTGTTCGCTCGCTTCTGACATGTAGCGCTCAATGAGAAACTTGACTCTGAGCTAACAAGTTCCTCTAAACATTCTAAATTTGTATAAAGCTCATTAGTAATTACCACTGAGTCATCAAAATACAATTTTAGCCTAACATATCCTTCACCTCTACCTGTAACAGAAACACGTTGTTTTAATGAAATTGAAATATTTGTTGCTAATTGATCAACAGGTTCTTTTATGTGTGAAAGTTGCATTGATATTGCGGGGAAAATATCCACTAATGGATAATCTATATTACTTTTACCTAATTCACACGGACCTGTTGTTTCTGGTGGAAAATTATCATTAGGTAACGATAGTAATTTTTTATAAGCAGTACCATTAACTGATAATAGAAGTTGCCAGTAATCATCATAATATACATCAGCAACAACCAAAGATTTTATTATTTCAGGTCGCTTAAGCACAAAACTTAGTTGATCTTCATATATTGTACAATTACCTTCTAATGAATCATTTAATCTATTTCCTAGCCATAATTCAAAGCAATTATCACCATCACTACATGGCTTAATACTTAAGGTTCCATTAGTTGGAGCTACTATATCTGAAAAATATTCATGTGTAATTAAACATGTAGAATTGATTCTTTTCTGATCATTACACCGAACTAAGATAGGAGTATCAGCAATACAATCATTTGTATTACTATTTATATATAAACCTTGTTCAGCTAACATAGAGGTTCTATCAATGTTACTACTTGTTAAAATACTATCATAGGCCGATTGCACAATTGGCGTTTTCTCAAAAACAACCTTCTCTCCAGCTATAAGTGACTTCGCTGTATCTGCTGTTACCCTTACATCCTTATCACTAGGAGAAAACTTTAATGTTTCCTCATTTTGCATTTGCGATGCTAAAGAATTTCTTAAACTTTTTCCTAAAGCTAACGGATCTTGGTTTACATAATTTGCATTTATTTCATTTTTGGTAAAACCTGAAGAACAAGCAACAAAAGAAAAAAATATAATGGGAACGTGTTTTAATAGTGAAAAAATATGCATAAAACTGTAAAAGTATGGAAAAATAAGCAAAAGCTTACCGCACAATGCATATTAATATTTTAGTTAAAGCCATTATTTAAGAAGAATTAAATTCGCTTAATACAATTTACGATAAATTTCAAATGTTTTTATCAAAAACAAGTAATTTCTACTTTAGAAAAATATATTTGTAATTTTTGTTTACACAAATAAGTGTGATTCATTTCACAATTTAAAAATATATTTCTAATAATTTTGTTAAAAAAATAAAAGATAAAGATATATTAAACGTCGGCTCATATATAAAAATACAAGCCTAATTAAGTTAACTAATTTTTATAAATATTTTATATTCTAGGATAAATAGATGGAAAACAATCAAAATAATGAACAGCCAGTTGTTGAACAACCAGCTGTTGCACAAGAAGTCGTTACTGCTAACGATTATAATTTAGTTTTAGTAATGTGGATTTTAATATTTTTTATTGGTATTATTTCACCACTCATTTTCTTCTTTCTTAAAGGTTCTTCAAGTAAATATGTTTTAGAAGAAAGCAAAAAATGTTTAAATACAGGTATAACAGTTAATGTTTTACTAATTGTTTGTTCTCTACTTGGTTTTCTTGTTGTTCCACCAATCTTTGCTTTTATTTTTGCAATTGTAATCTTAATTAAAGGTTTAGCTGCTTCAATAAAGCATCAGCCATTTACAGAAAAGTGGGTTATAAAAATCCTTAAGTAATAATATTATCTAATATATTATGCGTAAAAGGCTTTAACCTCAATGTTAAAGCCTTTTATTTTTATATTACAATAAATTATAAATAATGAATTCTGCTAATATCAAACCTGTTCTGTTGTTTTCTATTTTCTAAAGGATAACCGTATGCGAATATAGCAAATGGTTCCACATCACACGGTAAATTAAGTAAAACTGCCACATCCTTCATTCTATCTTCATATGGAGCTACTGCTAACCATACACCACCTAAGCCAACTTCAGACGTAGCAAGCCAAATATTTTGCATTGCCAAAGCAGAATCAACCAATGCAAGCTCTTTAAAACGGCAATTTTTACGAGTTGTAACTACTATAGCTATTGGAGCGTTAGCTACAGGACCTGCGTATGGACCAACCTTGCCTAAATCTGCTAATAAGTCACCTCTAGTAACAACATAAAAATCCCATGGTTGTTGATTTCCAGCAGAAGGTGCTTGCATAGCAGCTTTTAAAATATATTCTGTCTTTGCAGACTCTACAGATTTTTCAGCAAACTTACGGACACTAACTCTTTCAAAAATACTAGTCATAGCCAGAACCTCACGCATAAGTATAGTATTATTTATGTATCTAATAGCAATTCTTGATTTTTATAAAGCTATGTAAGAAATATAGCATACATAGGAATAGGATATTATGCTTTTAATTCTAGATAATAAATTTTGTCAAATATAACCAATTTCCCTGTCCTTATGTATGTAATATTGAACAAATACAAATAATCCTATTCATAAGCACCTAAACAACAATTTCTGTATCTCCACACCACATATATCACATCATGTGTACCTGGAGGAACACGAGCATCACCTTCCCAAAACTCACTAGGAGCTCCTAATATATGATTATCATCACTTTCTGGTATAGGATATAACAAGGAGAATCTGTACTGCCCTTTATCAAAGGAAATCCTAGTTTTACTACCACACAATGAATGATCACCTAATGTACTTCGCAGTAAGCCTTTACGATGCATCAAAGCTAAAACTCTTACGGCAAGCAATGATGTATTTTCAGCGACAGAGCCATACGCAGGCGTAAAACCTGCTAATGGATACAAATACCCCCAAGATCCAGCACAATAAAAAAGATCCTCAATTACCTCACCTTTATAGGCTGCTGCTGCATCAGTTGCACATGACGCTACTATATCCTTATTAGCGAGACTAATAATTTCTGGTGTTAAGTACAAACCTTTAGTCTCATCACTCCACATAGGATCTAGCTCAGAGGCATACAATAAATCTAGATCCATATACTCTGTCTTACCACAGTTTAAATCGCTAAAAAGGTTAAGCATGGTAAATAAAGGAAAACTATATACATGTGCATGGTAAAAGCTTAGATCACTAGAATCTAATTCACCTTCACCAGATGAACCAATATTTGAGTTATTAAATGGTAATTCTGCACCTAATACAATTGAACAATTAGGTTCTCTTGTTAGCTCAATTAAATAAGCTACCTCCCACATACCTAATACAAGGCCATAGTTTGAGACACCTAAACTATCTGAACAAGAACATACAGATTTACTAGAAGCATTAGTTGGAATTCTGGAAGATAAACCTCCTAAATTTGAGCCACCTATAGATATAGGTAATGCAGCTGAATAAGGAATATCTGTAACTATCGTTTTAAAAATATCCGCCTTAGGACATGAGTAAACATCGGCATATACTTGAAAATACATGCATAGAGTAATTATAAATATGATAATTTTTATAAATAAAATGTAAATATTACAATAGCGCATGATTACTTTCTGCCTAAATTAGGTTAAATGGTCTTAAATAAACAAGGAAAAACAAGGTAAATAGATTTGTTATTTATTATTTTTTAAACAAGCTGTACAAGTATTTGTTTTTATTTTTTCTAATAAGGCCAGCTTGTTCTTATGTAAAATTTGAGTATATTCATTTATTAAACTGTTATCGATTAAACTAGATATTGAATTTTGTACCTTATTGTGTACCCGTACTTCACCACCATACGCATTACGCAAGGAGTAAAGATTATTTTGATATTCTAATATAGGAAAATAAGGCAATTTATTTACTGTCGTTATATCAACAATAAATGGTTGCTTTATTTTTAATAAAAAAGAGATTGTTTTAGAATTTGGTAATGATCCAAATACCACTAAATTAGGTTTGTTTATTAAATAATCTTCATTAAAATTTGAATCAACATAAAGTATAAGTTTATCTTCATAATTGGAATTTGCCTGAACTTCGATATTTAAACTAATAATAAACAACAAGATAAGCAAAAATCTAGTAGTAATATTGGGTCTTAAAAACCCCAATCTTTTTATGAAACAAGTATATGTACCAAAATTAAAATAGTGCATATGCTTCCCCTAGAAGTTCAACATCTTCAAGTTTAACGGGTCCAATAATTTTAGAATCAACTGAATTAGGTGAATCACCTAATATAAAAAGCTCATTAGTATTTAATTTATAAGTCTTAAAATAGTTTGGTGATATATAAAAAGTATCAGCAAATTTACGCTGATACTCAACACATTGTGTCGCAGAGACAGCATCACAAACCTTAACCATATTAGCAGTAATAAATATATTCATATTAGAAGTAGCTATACACCTTTTAATTAGAATTACACCTTTATCATATGGAAAAACTTGAGTTTTTAGCTTCAACGCAATCAATTGTCCTTGGCAAATATTTTGAAGATCTATTGCCTCTGATAAATCCTTATCATTTAATTTATAAAGAAAGAATCTGCCAATGCAAACATCCTTTTGAAAATCTATTGCTAATCTTACGTTAAAATAAATTCCTAAAAGAGTACAAAAGGCAAAAATAATCGCAATACCTCCTAGAATAGTAATCAGAAACCTCATTCTAAGCCATAATCCTTTATCAGTTTCTCAATAGCATCGGTTAGTGAAAAACCACTCTTTAGCAGATCATCAATGGCATTTACCTCAGAGGCTTTTGTTGAATACAATAATCTTCTAAAAGGATCCACAATTAACCTACCTAACCCATTTCCTTTTTCAGTTATTAGAAATATCTCCGAAAATGAGCCTGAAATGGTATGTACTGATTTTAAAAGTTCATATTCTCCACCGCTAAGTGGCAAGCGACCATTTCGTGCTAAACTTTCAACAGTTTCAGCCTTTTGACCTAATAAATACATACTTGCGCTATTTTCGGCAATCGCACATCCGACTTCAGAATTATATAGATCATTAACAGATTGTGTTACCGTGACAGCTGCACCACCATATTTACGAAAACGTCTATATCCAGTTTCAATAAATTTTGCAATATCGCCATCACGTAATAAATCCCAAGCCTCATCTATAATTATTATTTTTGGACGATCTCTTTTACCTGCATACATATTTTGTTGGATTTGATATATAAGTTGTAGTAAAACAACTTGCTGTAATTGCTTTCTACCCTTTAATTCCTCTAATTCTAGAACAGTTAAATTACTATTGAAATTCATTGTATTATGTCCACTAAAGAATCTGCCATATTCACCTTTTACTGTAAAAGCGTAAAGCTGAGTCCCCATATCTTTTACTCTAGTGTCTGCCGAATTTAATAACTCCGTAGCAAGTAAATCAATATTTAAATTATTTGCATATTTTTTATATAACTCTCCAGTAATACGTTTTAGTTCAGCACTTTGAAAATCAGAGAGCTTTTCAGTTGGAGCAATCATCGCAGAAATCAAACCAATGAGCATGTCTGCTTCTTCACTATAATCTCTTACACAATCAAATGGATTCAAAGATATTTGTGAATTCATCCCAAAAGCTAGAAAATCACCACCAAGAAAATGACAAAGCTTTTCATATGAACGACCTACGTCTATCACATAACAACTGGCACCTCTTGCTAAAAAACTCACCAAAATTTCATTTACTAAAAAGCTTTTACCCGAACCAGATTGCGCCGCAATGCAAAGATTGTAGTTAGTTGAACTATCATAAATTGAAGTATTCATAAGCTGACCACTTCTACTAACCAAATTTAAAACACTAGTTCCTGTCCCCTTGCTATCTGCAAATATTGGTAACAATGGCAATATATGCTTTGTTGTGAATGTTTTAAAACGCATTAGAGCACTAAAAGCTTTGTAATCAGCTCCAAACGGCAAACTATTAAGAAATATAGGTAGACAGTAATATTTATCGGGCATTAACTCATAACCATTTTCTTTATAATATGTTCTTACAGCTGAGGATGTCATATCAGCTTGTTCTTTGCTTTTGCAAAAAGTTATTACAGTTAAATTTAATTTCAGTGGACGTTCACCATTTTCGACCTGCTCATACAATAAATCAAAACCATGCTTACGTAGAGCTAGTTTTGGTAGAAACTTAACTAATGGGCCATACGCTTGGTTTATTACCCATTGACGTTTTGTTGCAATTTGCGATCTAATTTTTGAGGCATCAGGATAATGAATTGTTGCTGTAATTATAAAGGGGACATGTATGCCTCTAGCACCAGTTAATATATCAGCAGGATACTTCAATGCTTGACCAAAAAAAACATATTCAGGCATACGCTTTATGGAAAAACTATTGACATGGTAGCCTCCTAGTTCTAAATGATCCTGAAAAACCTTTAATCCATTATCGTAATCAAATAATTGATTTACTAGAGGCTTATCAATTTCCGCCTTAACATTACAACTATGCCATGACGATAAATCACTAGCATTGAAAAAAGGCACTAATAGTTTTAAAAAACTATCGTTAGTTAATGGAGTACTATTAAACCCAGCTGTTCTTAATATTTCAGCAACACTGATGCGTAATGCTGCAGCTCTTTCGCTTTCAACATCTAATGGTTTAGTTCCTATGCAGGGTAAATTAACAGCTATTAGCAATGAATAATTTCGAATTGGGTTTGGGATATTATGTAAATGATTCTTAGCTCCAGCTCTAAAAAATTCATTCTTATTGCGTAAAATCTTCTGTAAAACATTATCTGTAGGTAAAGCTAATGCTACCTTCTCATTTTGTTGGAGAGAATCTTCTATATAAGGACTTGCTAGAAGTGAAAATTGCACGCAACTGTTTAATGGAAAATCTTGATTTAAAAAAACTTGCAACCTATCAGCAATAGATTCATCTATACCAGACAAAGGCTCAGTAATAAAAGCAAAACCTAAAACACAATTTGTTTTACCTGCCATAAAAAATAGATAATCATCCGAACTGTATGCAATAACTGGATATAAACTAGAAATAGATGAGATAGAAGAAGTAAACATATAAACCTCATAAATGTTTACCTACAGACTAACATCTATAAGACATATAAATTCTCTTTAAAGCCTATTCTTAAATGAAATAAATTTGGTAATAATTTGCTATAA